>NZ_WPCB01000006.1:0-116285 GCF_009741785.1 Haloarcula sp. CBA1122 | reverse complement strand
TGCGGTCGACCTCGATGGTCGACCGGCCACACGTCGGTCTCGTCGTCGGCAAACGCGGGTCGGGGAAGACGTACACGCTCGGCGTCCTCGCCGAGGGCCTGCTGGCTGCCGAGGGGGTCGCGCCGGTCGTCGTCGACCCGATGGGGGCGTTCACGCCACTTAGCGCCGCGGACGTGTCTGCCACGGTGGTCGACCCCAGCGTTCGCGCGGACGCGCTCGACCCGCGCCAGTGGTGTACGGTGCTCGGCCTCGACCCCGAACGGGGCGCGGGCGCGCTCGTGTGGCGAGCGGCGAGCGAGCGTGCGACGCTTGGCGGGATGCGTTCGTGGGTGGCCGATGCCGATGTGGCGGCGAGCACCGCCCGCGCGGCGACGAACCATCTCGCGCTCGCCGCGTCCTGGGGCGTCTTCGAGCCTTCGGGTATCGAGGTGGAGACGCTGTGCAGCGACGGCCTGACCGTGCTCGATATGTCGGAATTCGCTTCCCGACCGGCCGGTGCGGTCCTCGCCGCTGTCGCGACCGCGCTGTACGATGCCCGGGTGACTGACCGGACGGACCGACTGCCCTGGCTGCTGGTCGACGAAGCCCACGCGTTCACCGACGGCGTCGCCCGGCGTCCGCTCCGTCGGCTCGTCACCCGGGGCCGCCAGCCCGGCGTGAGTTGTGTGCTCGCGACACAGCGACCTAGCGCTGTGCCACCGACGACCGTCTCACAGACGGACCTGCTCGTCGCCCACCGACTGACGAGTACGGCAGACATCGACGCGCTACAGGCGGCCCAGCCGACGTATCTCGACGGCGATTTCACGGCTCGACTGCCAGAGACGACCGGCGACGCGCTCGTCGTCGACGACGATACTGAATCCGTTCATCATGTAACGGTCCGCGAGCGGCGGACGCCCCACGGCGGCGAGACGCCGCGAGCCAGCGATCTCAAAGCAGACAGGGAGCACGAAGCTCGTACAGGGGGTTCTGAAATCTGATGGTCCGGCACGAATCACACGATCTGTACGACGCCCCAGGCCAATCCGATCCCGGCCAGCGCACAGGCGAGGTTGGCGACGGCGTTGAGTACGGCCAGCGCCACGTAGCCGTCCTCCCATAGCCGCACCGTCCCGACCGAAAACGAGGAAAACGTCGTGAACGAGCCACACGCGCCGACACCGACCAGCAGCGCTGCATCGCCGGTGACGCCAGCAAACGTCAGCAGTCCGAGGACGAAGCTCCCGATGACGTTCACCGTGAGCGTCCCGAGCGGGAACGTCTCTCGCTGGACAGCCCCCGCCAGGTAGTGACGACAGAGCGCGCCGATAGCGCCGCCGGTCCCGACCAGATGCGCCGGCTCGATAGCGACCATCAGCGGCCACCTCCGGCGAACAGCCGGACGGCCTCACGGCCGACGAGGACACCGGCAAACCCCAGAGCGTAGCTGCCGACGATGTTCGCGACAGCCCACTCGGGCGTTAACACCGTCTCCACTGCGAACGTGCTGTAGGTGGTAAACGACGAGATGAAGCCGGTCGACGCGGCCAGTTTCGTCTCGCTGGCCAGCGCACCGACCTGCAGCCCTTCGTACACGAGCACGCCGAGCGCGAAACTGCCGCAGACGTTGACCAGCAGTGTCCCCTGTAACCCCGGAACAAAGAGGCCGACGAAGTACCGGAGGTTCGAGCCGGCGAAGCCCCCCAGACCCACAAGGACGATAGTTTCGACCGTCACCAGTGGGTGGGTGTCTGCCATCTTCACTCCCCAAGTATCTCCGCTAGCCGCGCTTCACCGAGCGTGTCGACGAGCTGTGCGAGTTCGATAACCCGTTCTTCGCCGAGCGCGTCGACGAGTTCACGGATCTCTGCCGGGTCGAACGTTCGGGCGACGTAGCCGAGGTTCTCCACCATCCGCGTCGTCCGGTCTAGTGTCTCTTCGTCGGGTCGTAGCGTTAGCGGCCGGTTCGTGAACTTGCCGTTTTCGTTGAAGTAGCAGAACCGTAACTCGGCGGTGTCGCTGTCATCCGGATCGACGATCTGCAAGACACCGTACCCACTGTCCCACTCGTCCAGTTCGACCTCGAGCAGCGTTTCGTAACGGGTCATACGACCTGCTTCCGATCACGCCGACTTATAGGTTGGCATCTGAAGAGACTCACAAGCGGTTAAGATTGCTATCCACAATAAAACAGTAGTATAAGAGAGAGAAACCTCCTCTCCCTCCCGTCAATCCTTCTGTATCGGAATAATATTGGTACAGGTGTTATTCCGGAATCGACTGTCAGTCTGTGCGCTGTCTGCCGTGTCTCATCGCCGTCGAGTCTGGCGTGTCCGCCCGCACTCGGGGCGCCAAGTGTGTAATTTGGTTTTCGGCAATGAAATTATTTTTATATCCGCTCCGACTACAGCAGACCAATGCCAGAATCAAAGCAAGGATCTAGTGTCGCCCATTTTGATGTCACCAATATCGGTGGGATCGACGAGACATCAGTCGATATTCCACCGGGTGTGACGGTGCTGACGGGAAAGAACGCCACAAACCGGACGTCGTTTCTGCAGTCTATTATGGCGGCAATGGGGAGTACGCAGGCCACGCTGAAAGGCGACGCCGACGAGGGGAGCGTTGCCCTCACGTATGGGGATGAGGTGTACGAACGGACGCTCACGCGGGCGGGGGATGCTGTTCAGTTTGACGGCGACGGCTACCTCGACGACCCCGAGGTCGCCGACCTGTTCGCGTTCCTCCTCGAAACCAACGAGGCGCGCCGGTCCGTGGCTCGTGGCGACGATCTCCGCGAGATCATCATGCGGCCGGTCGATATCGACGCGATCCGTTCGGAAGTCGAACAGCTGGAAGCGGAGAAAGGCGACATCAACGACGAACTCGCCACGGTTGAATCCCGCCAGCGCGACCTTCCGGACCTCGAACAGCGCCGGACCGAACTCCGCGAGCAGATCGAGGAGAAGCGCGAGGAACTGGCCGAGCGCGAGGAGGAGATCGACAACAGCAGCCGGGACATCGAGGAGAGCCGTCAGGAACAGGACGTCCTCGAAGAGAAACTCGACGAACTCCGCTCGACGCGGTCGGACCTCGAATCCGTCCGGCGGGACATCGAGGCACAGGAGGAGAGCATCTCCTCGCTGAAACGCGAACGGTCCGACCTCGAAGACGAACTGGACGAACTGCCGGAGACGCCGATGGGCGACCAGCAGCACCTCGAAGACGAGATCGCAAGCCTGCGCGACCAGCGCCAGCGGCTGAACAGCGAGATCTCCGACCTTCAGAGCCTCATCCAGTACAACGAGGAACGGCTCGAAGAGGAAGACTACGACGTCATTCAGTCACTCGAAGACGCGCCCGAAGGCTCCGACGGCGCGGTGACGGAGCAACTCCTCGAAGGCGAGGACGAGGAATCCGTCGTCTGCTGGACGTGTGGCTCGACGGTCGACCGCGAGCAGATCGAAGACACCGTCGACCGCCTGCAGGACCTCCGCCGGGGGAAGGTCGAGGACCTCAACGACATCAAGTCGGAACTCGACGATCTCAAGACCGACCAGCGCGAGGCGGAAAAGAAGCAGCGCCGTCGCGAGAACGTCGAGCGGAAGATACAGGAGACCGAAACGGAGATCGAACGCCGCGAAGAGCAGATCACCTCGCTGAAGGAGCGACGCGAGGAACTGACTGACGACGTCGAGTCGCTGGAAGACGAGGTCGACAACCTCGAATCCGAGGACTTTGACGAGATCCTCTCACTACACCGGGAGGCAAACCAGCTCGAGTTCGAGATCGACAGCCTGGAATCCGACCTCGACGACGTATCAGCCGAAATCGAAGAGATCGAGGAGATGGTCAAGCGGGCCGACGACCTCCGCGAGGAACGCGACGCCCTCGTTGAGGAACTCACCGACAAGCGGACGAAAATCGACCAGATCGAGGCTAACGCTGTCGACGAGTTCAACGAGCACATGGACGCTATCCTCGGCATTCTGGAGTACGAGAACCTCGAACGCATCTGGATCGAACGCGTCGAGCAGACCGTCCGCGAGGGGCGCCAGAAGGTCGACCGAACGGTGTTCGAACTCCACATCGTCCGGACCACCGAGAACGGCGCGGCTTACGAGGACACCATCGAGCACCTCAGCGAGAGCGAGCGCGAAGTGACCGGGCTCATCTTCGCTCTCGCGGGCTATCTGGTACACGACCTCCACGAGAGCGTTCCGTTCATGCTGCTCGACTCGCTGGAGGCCATCGATTCGGCGCGGATCGCCGAACTCGTCGAGTACTTCGCCGACTACGCCGAGCATCTCGTCGTCGCCCTCTTGCCGGAGGACGCGCAGGCGCTGGACGACGACTTCAACCGCATCACCTCAATCTAACCCCGTAGTCTTTTAGTTCCGGTTACCGTACGTGGGAACAACAGATGGCGAATACGACAGACGCCGGCCGTCGAGCAAAGTCGCTCGGCTCATCGACGAGTACGAACTCGATGGACTCGGTGCGGAGATGGAGGCCCGCTGGACGGGCGACGGTGAAGAGCGCATGAGCCTTCGTGACCTCGCGGAGTTTTTCAACAAGCGCCTCCTCGAACGCGAGTTGGTCGATGCGGGCCTGAGTGCCCTCGAAAGCGACGTGGAATCGACCTACGAGAACCTCACCGGTGACGACATCAGCACAGGTGTCAGGACCGACACCGTCAACCGACTCGAACGCAACGGCGTCGACGTCGATGGTCTCGAAACCGATTTCATCACCTACCAGGCTATCCGGTCGTATCTGAAGGAGTGGCGCGGCGCGGAGTACCAGGGGCTGTCCGACGACGAGAAGATCGAAAAGGACCTCGAGAGCATTCAGCGGCTACTGACCCGAACGCTGTCGGTCACCGACCAGCGCATCGAGAAACTACGCGATACGGGCCGCATTGACATCGAGGACTTCGAGGTGTTTCTGGACGCGCAGGTGCTGTGCCAGTCGTGTGGCAGCCAGTACGCCGTCGCGGAGTTCTTCGAGCAGGGCGGTTGTGAGTGCCAGCAAGACTGAGTTACCACTCTACGTCTTCCCTGACTGTCGGGATAGACTCAACGATTCGAAAACGTCGAAACAATCGACAGAGTTTGTGAAACACAACAAAGTAGAATATACGGTAGCTACGGGTAGTCGCAGAACCAGAATCGTACTACTGTTCCGGAACCCCGACTGCGAAACTGCCTACTGGCTCACACAGGGCTGAAGGCGTCGGGGGCCATCGGAACGGACATGGACCCAGCCGAGCTCCGAGCGTCGATTCCGGCACTCGAACGGTGTACGTACTTCAACACGGGGGCAAGCGGGCCGACGCCGCGCCCCGTAGTCGACGCTGCGACGGCGTTTCTCGAACGCCACGCCTTCGATGCACCTGCCGGCGACGGCCCTTACACGGTTGCGTGGGACGCTATCGCGGCGGCCCGCGAAGTCGTCGCCGGCCACATCGGAACCGAGGCCGCCAACGTCGCGTTCACTCGCAGTACCGCCGATGGGGTCAACATGGTTGCAGGGGCTATCGACTGGCAGCCCGGCGACGTAGTGGTCCGGACCGACCTCGAACACCCCGCCGGAACGCTCCCGTGGGACCGGCTGGCCGACACCCACGATATCGAGGTCCGCGTACTGGAAACCGAGGGTGGTCGGCTCGACATGGCTGACGTAAAAGACGCCGTGGCCGACGCCAGACTGGTGGCGCTGAGTTCGCTCACCTGGACACACGGGACCAGACTTCCGGTCGGGGATGTCGTCGACGTGGTCCACGACGCCGGCGCACAGGTGCTCGTCGACGCCGTCCAGTCCGTCGGGCAACACCCCGTCGACGTGACCGAGTGGGGCGCGGATTTCGTGGCCGCAGCGGGGCACAAGTGGTTGCTTGGTATCTGGGGCGGCGGGTTCCTCTACGTCGACCCCGACGCCTACGACCGACTGCGCCAGACTCGCATCGGCTACCGGAGCGTCGAGAATCCCACTGGGGACGGATACGAGTACTACCCGGGCGCGCGCCGGTTCGAGGTCGGCACTACCTCACCGGTCCCGTACGTCGCGCTCGCGAACGCCATCGAGACGGTCGAGGCCGTCGGATTCGATACGATTCAGGCCCGCGTCGAACGGCTGACCGACCGGCTCAAGGACGGCCTCGGCGACCGGCTGCTGAGCCCCCGCGACTACGAGTCGGGACTCGTGACGTTCACTGCCGACGACCCCGAGGCGACCGTCGAGCGACTCGCGGCCGAGGGTGTCATTATCAGGTCACTCTCCCACCCCGAGGCGCTTCGGGCGTCGGTCCATGCGTTCAACACGGCTGACGATGTCGACCGCTTGCTCGACGCGCTGTAGTTCTCTCAACGCATCCCGCCTCGACTGTGGCTCTCACTGGCCCGGACTTTATTGCCCCGGCCAGCCGTTCACGCCCGTATGGAGACACGCCCTGTCGTGACGTGCTTCCTACGCAGCGATGGCGAGGTGTTGCTGTTGCGCCGGAGCGATGCAGTCGGCTCGTATCAGGGCCAGTGGAGCGGGGTCGCGGGACACGTCGCCGACGACGCCGGGCGAGATCGGGACCCGGAGACGGCCGCACGGGCCGAAATCGACGAGGAGACCGGGCTGGTCGACGCGGTGACGCTCGTCCGGCAGGGCGACTCGTTTCGGGTCGCTGACGACGACCGGGGCGTCGATGGGTCGTTCATCCGTTCCTGTTCGACTGCGAGGCCCGCACAGTCGCGACTAACGAAGAGACGACCGAGACTGCGTGGGTCCACCCACCCGACATACTGGTCCGCGAGACGGTCCCGCGGCTGTGGACCTCCTGGGACCGCGTTCGCCCGCGAGTGGCGACAGTACGCGAGGACCGGACCCACGGCTCGGCGTGGCTGTCGCTCCGGGCACTGGAGGTGCTGCGCGACGAGGCCGCCCTGGCCGATGCCGGACGGTCTGACGACCTGGAGACGGCCGAACGGGACGGTGACGGCTGGGACATGCTCGCTGCCCTCGCCGCTGAAATCCGCGAAGCGCGCTCCTCGATGGTCGTCGTCGCGAACCGTCTCAACCGAGCGATGGCTGCCGTGACCGATGAATCGCCAGCGGCTGTCGAGCGGGCGGCGACCGAAACGCTGAATCACGCGGTGACCGCCGACCGCGTCGCCGCCGCCGTCGCCGCCGAGCACGTCGGTGACCGCCTCGCGACGCTGTCTCGCTCCGGGACAGTCCGTGCAGTGGTCGACGCCGCTGCCCCAGCGGCCGTGCTCGTCGCCGAGTCACGGCCCGGCGGTGAAGGCGTTGGCGTCGCGGAGACGTTCGCCGACAGCGCCGCGGTGACGCTGACTACTGACGCAGCGTTCGGTCACGAACTGGATGTGTGGAATGCCGACACGCTCGTCGTCGGGGCCGACCGAGTTCTTCCGGATGGCCGCGTGGTCAACAAAGTTGGAACCTGCCCAGCAGCTCTGTCGGCGGCCGCCGCGGCCGTGGACTGCTACGCCGTGTGTGCCACGGACAAGATCGCGCCACGCGCTGCGTGGGGCCGAGAAGAGCGGGAGCCAGAGGAGGTGTACGACGATGACGCCGACATCGCTGTGTCCAACCCCACCTTCGACCTGACGCCGGCATCGGCAGTGACGGTCGTCACCGAACGCGGCGTTCTGGGGACGGACGACATCGAGGAGATCGCCGAGGCCCACCGGGAGCGGAGCGGGTGGGCCGACGGTGGCTAACGCCGATCTTTCGCCCGCTCACTGCTCGTCTAACACGACCGGGACGCCGGCTTCGGCTACGTCGGCAGCGAACTCGCGGGAGTCGGCTTCGAGGTTGGAAAAGGTGTTGTAGTGGACCGGCATCACGAGGTCCGGGTCGATGGTCGCGGCCAGCGAGGCGGCCTCGTGGCGGTCCATGGTCGCCCGCGGGCCGATAGGCGGACACAGCAGCGATACCTCAAGGGTCCGATGCCCCGGCAGTACGTCCGAATCGCCCGGATAGAACGCTCTGGTCCCCTCGACGGCGATCATGAAGCCACAGCCGAAGCCCTCCGGGTGGTAGGGCGTTCCATCGGGGAGCGTATGCGGGCCGTCCGGTTCGTTGTACGCCGGCGTCGACCAGATCGGTACGTCCTTGACCGTCGTTTGCGATTTCATGCCGACTTCGACCACGTCGTAGGGCAGTGAGGACAGCGGCGGGAGGTCCCGGTCGCCCACGCGCTCGTCGATACCCTCGTAGGCGACGATGGTCGCGTTCTCGCTCGCGACGCGCTCGATGCCGTCTGGGTCGTAGTGGTGGACGTGGGTCACACACACCACGTCGCCGTCTTCCGCGCGGTAGTCGCTGCTTGGCGGGTGGCCGATACCGTCCGTGTGGGGCTCCCATTCGCCGGTGAGCACGCCGTACCGGCCCGGGTCGACGTACACCACCGTGTCGTCGCTGGCGAACCGGAGCGTCGCGTACCCCAGCCAGTCGACGATCAGCCCGTCGTGTCGAACTGTCATTAGGTGTCCGTACACGCTACACCCTGAATAAGGCCGCTACTCGCTGGCGTCGCCCCCATCAGAAGATATACCCGGCCACTGTCCGTTTGCTTGCCCGTGCGAAACTTCCACATCACGACGGTCTGGGGGATTCCGATACGGGTCAACGTCTCGCTGCTGATTTTCCTGCCGGTGCTGGCCTGGATTATCGGTAGCGGGGCTCAGATATCGGTGTACGCCGGCATCGTGAGCGCTCTCTCCGGCGTGACGCTCGACCTCACGGTGCTGACCGCGGGCCAGACGCCGTGGCTCATCGGCACCGCCGCGGCGGTGGGTCTGTTCGCCAGCGTCGCACTGCACGAACTGGGCCACGCCTGGGCGGCGATGCGCTACGGGCTCCGGGTAGAGTCGATCACGCTCTGGATTCTCGGCGGCCTTGCCAGCCTCGAATCCATGCCCAAGGAGTGGAACCGGGAACTCGTCATCGCGCTGGCCGGCCCGGCCGTGAGTATTCTGACCGGGCTCGCCTGCTACGCCGCGCTGTTTGCCCTGCCGGCGGGCGCGCAGGTGACGCTGTTCGTCGTCGGCTGGCTGGCCGTCACCAATCTCTTCCTCGCCGTGTTCAATATGCTGCCGGCGTTCCCGATGGACGGCGGCCGCGTCCTCCGGGCGCTGCTCGCGCGAAAGCGACCCTACGCGACGGCGACTCGCATCGCCGCTCGTATCGGGACCGGGTTCGCCGTGCTGTTCGCCGTCGTCGGCGTCCTCTCGTTCAGCCCGCTGTTGTTGCTGCTCGCGCTGTTCGTCTACGGTGCTGCGTCGAGCGAATCCCGCACGGTTGCCCTGGCCGCCCTGCTGGAAGGGCTGACCGTCGACGACGTGGCCAGCCCGCTCGACGCGACTATCGAGGCCAGCGCCAGTATCGAGGACCTCGTCGACCGGATGTTCGCCGACCGGCGGACGGAGTTCGCTGTCACGCGCGGCGGCGACGTGGTCGGCGTCGTCACCGTCGGCGATTTCAGGGAACTCTCGAAGGCCGAACGTGAGGCCGACACCGTCGCCGACCTGATGGAGACCGACCTGCCGCGCTTTGCCTCGGAAACTGCCGCTTTCGACGTGCTCGTCGAACTCGACACCGCCAGAGCCACCGCCGCCTTCGTCGACGGCCCCGAGGGGACCCGTGTGGTCTCCCGCGAGGACTTCTCCAGTGCGATGGAGATGCAGCGGCTCGTTGGGTCGCCGGAACCGTTCTAACACAGCGTTTACTCGCTCGAATATGGTCCCTACCAGCTAGAAGGCGCTACCTGAAGCCGGCTGGACAACCTGGGCGAGCCGGGGTTTTCCGATTCTGTACGGAGACGACGCCAGAACCTGAGACGCCACCTCCCGACTGCCGGTACATCCAAGAGGGGGCGACGTCCACTACTCGACAATGCAAACCGGGTTCGTCGAACTGTTTGTCGACCTCGTCGGCACCGACCCGCTCATAAACGGCCTCGTAGGTGGGACCATCATCGCGACGATGAACCTCTTCGGCGCGTCGCTCGTGCTGGTCTGGCGTGACCCCTCGGAGCGGGCGCTGGACACGGCGCTCGGGTTCGCCGCCGGCGTGATGCTGGCCGCCGCGTTCACGAGCCTTATCATCCCCGGCATCGAGGAGTACTCGGGCGGGAACCCGATTCCGACACTCGTCGGTGTCGCACTGGGGGCGCTGTTTCTCGACCGCGCGGACGGCCTCGTCCCGCACGCCCACTACCTCCTGACCGGGAGCCGGCGGTCGGACGCCGCCAACCCCAGCCAGGACCTCTCGATTGACGAATCCAAACTGACGGGCGTCATCCTGTTTATCCTCGCGATCACGCTGCACAACATCCCGGAAGGGCTGGCCGTCGGCGTCGGCTTCGGCGCGGCCGCCGGCGACCCGCTCCGGATCGGGGGCGCGCTCTCGCTGATGCTCGCCATCGGCATCCAGAACATCCCCGAGGGGCTGGCCGTCTCCGTCGCAGCGATCAACGCTGGTCTGGACCGTCGGCTCTACGCCGTCTTCACCGGGATTCGTTCCGGCGTCGTGGAAATCCCGCTCGCGGTGCTCGGCGCTGTCGCCGTCGTGACCGTCGAACCGCTCCTGCCCTACGCGATGGGGTTTGCGGCGGGCGCGATGCTGTTCGTGATTTCCGACGAGATAATCCCCGAGACCCACCAGCGCGGCTACGAGCGCGTCGCGACGCTCGGACTGATGGCGGGCGTCATCGTCATGCTGTACCTAGATATCGCGCTCGCAGCTTGAGTCCTGTTTCGTATCTGCTATTCCTCGTAAGGCCAGTTCGGGTCGCGGTCGAGGCCGGTCGGCTCCTCGCAGTCCCCGGCCTCGTCGGGGGAACACGCCCCGTGTTCGCTGAAGTTCTCGCGCGCTTCCGTCAGCGACACATGGTTCGTATCGCTGACGAACTCCGCGTCGCCGAACTGGATTGGGTCGTCGAGCCAGTGACACACCGGACACATCTCGTACGACCCGGGCCGCCCCTCGGGGAGTGTCTGGTAGCCACAGCACGGGCAGTAGCCCAGCTCCCGTGCGGCTGGATTACCGGGCGTCTCGGTTGACATATTTCGTGGTATGTGTCTTCACACCATAGAATTACCGACCCGTAGCGGTGCACGCTGAGACGAACAGACTACTCCGATTGCGCGTCTTCGACCTTCCCGGCGTACTCCTCCAGTTCGGCGGCGAGTTCGCGTGCCTGGGCCGCCGACAGCGTCACTGAGTCCGCGTGTGGCTTCACTGCGTCGAGATCGGTGTTGTCCATCTCTAACTGGAGTTCGACGTGGTCCGGGTTCTTCCGCGGCGCGGTCACGTTCAGCACGGCCAGGGCCTCCTCCTCGAAGCCGTGGCCCTCTACCTCACCGTCGAGCAGGTCGAAGGTCGTGTACGCGTTGACCTTCATGATGCGGTCGACCATACCGCGTGTTCGCGGGCCCGAGACTTAACGCCCGTTACTCGGCTGCGGTCGCGCCTTCGTAGTCGACCCGTTCGGCGTCCGCCGCCGCGCGGTCGATGGCCCCGTCGAGGTCGAACTCCCTGACGATGTCTCCGTCACGAATCAGTGGGTCCAGTAGCGATTCGGCGTCCTCCGGCGCGTCGCGGTCGGCCAGGCCGATGTGGTGGCCGCCGTCGGCGGTACGGTACACCGATTTTGTGCCGGTAAGCTTCCCCCGCTTGGCCGCCGGCTCGCCGTCCAGTTCCACGATATCCAGCGCGAAGTCCAGCGGATCGGCGTTGGCGACGTAGCCCCCGACGCCGAAGCCGTCGGCCACGTCCCGTAGCTCCCGGAGCGTCGTCGGGGTAAGTCCGCCGGAGAGGAACAGGTCCACGTCCTCGTGGCCGTGGGCGTCCAGCGTCCAGCGAACCTCCCGGACGATGTGGCGGAAGTCCCCGCGGCGGGATCCAGTCGTATCCAGTCGGACGCCCGCGAGGTCGTCGACGGCTTCCGCTGCGCGGAGCGCCTCGTCGACCTCGTCGCTGTAGGTGTCTGTCAGCGCGATGCGGGGCGTCTCCTCGGGGACGGCGGCGTCGAACGCCTGCCACGCCTGTTCCTGATTACCGCGGCCGAAACAGATCATGAGCGCGTGGGGCATCGTCCCACCAGCGTCCCGGTCGATGACCTCGCCCGCAGCGACGTTCGAGATACCGTCGAGACCGCCCAGCAGCGCCGAGCGCTCGATCATCGCCGCTATCGACGGGTGGACGTGACGCGAGCCAAAGGAGAGCACCGTCGACTCCGGTGCGGCGTAGCGGGCCTCTAGCGCCCGCGTCGCGATGCCTGTCGGATGCGAGAGAAAACCAAGGAGCGCCGTCTCCAGGCGACAGAACTCCCGGTACGGCCCCTCGATTCGCATTACCGGGCCGCCGTCGAACAGTTGTCCTTCGGGGAGCGCGTCAACGTCGACGCTCCGTCCTTCAAGCAACTCGGCGGCGTCTTTCAGCCCCGCCAGCAGCTTCCACTGCCCCGTCGCGAACTGGTTCGCCGTCACTTCGGCGACCACGTCCGGGTTCTTTCCGGCGTGTTCCAGCGTCTCCATTGTCCGGTCGAAGTAGGCGTCGGTCGCCCGCCCCTCGCGAATCGCCTCTGGCGAGACGACGTCGAACTCCTCGGTCATAACACGGTGTTTTCAGTGTGGCGAAAAAAGCGGTCCGGTCGGCGACTGGCCCTCAGGACTCCGCTGGCTGGTGAATCTCGTCGAGATCGCTCACTGTCGGGCCGTTGACGATGCGGACGGTCTTGCCGGACCGGACGACGCGGAAGGCGTCGTTGAACTGGTCGTCCGCTGGGACGACGTAGACGTTACTCCGGGGCTGGCTGGCGTCGTGTTCCTCGGTCAGTGCCGCCCGATACGCCTGTGCGAACTCGCTGGCGTCCTCCTCGGTATCCCAGCGGATCTCCCAGACGTAGCCGTAGCCGCCGGAGCCGTTGCGGTAGGGAACGACGAGATCACCGCCCCAGCACGCCGACATCTCGCTCTCGTAGCTGTAGCGGTCGCCCTCCGTCTGGCCGTTGTGGTACATCATCGCGTAGATCGAGGTCTCCCCGACCGTGTCGCCGACCGGGTCGTGGTCGAAGCGGCTCCACTCGTCGGTCGAGCGGTCAGCGACGCTGACGTTCACGGGCTCTTCGTCGGGATATTTCTCCGGATGGAGCACCTGCTCGGTGCTGTCGGGGAAGTCGTCGTGGAGGGCGTCGACGGCGTCCCAGCCGCCGTCAGCGCGCACCTGGTCGACGAACCGCGGCCCGGTGACGTACGGCTGGTAGAGGACGGTGAACAGCCCCTCGTTGTAGCTCGGCTGCTGGCTGGCGTCGTCTCCGTCGCTGCTTCCGCCGTCGTCACTGGTCCGGTCCGGGAGCGCGATACAGCCCCAGCCGTCACCACAGCGGCGCTCGTAGAGGATGCGGACGTAGTTGGCCTCGCCCTCGGTGACGCCCTGCCGTGACAGTTGCGTGTCCTGCGTCTCCGCGGAGCCGTTCAGCCCGAAGTGCTGGTCCTGCAGGGCGTGAACGAGTTCGTGTGAGAGCGTGCGCCGGTCGATCTGTGGCGTCTCCGTCGGGCTGACGATGACGATTTCGTCCTCGCTCGGTGAGTAGTATCCCTGGACCGTCGTCGAGAGCGTGTCGTCGATTTCGTCGCTGCTACCGGAGTCCTCGCCGATGAGCAAGAGCGCTTCCCACACCTGGTCGTTCCAGGGGTCCTGTGGACGACTGCTGCCGCCGCCCTCGTTGCCCCCGGACCGGTTCTGGTACTCGGCCCGGGAGATGACCGAAACCGGGACTGGCTCTTTGAATTCCAAGTCACGGACCTGCTCGACGCGGGCCATCGTCCGGGCGACGACAGCCTCTCGCTCCGTCTCGTTCAGGCCGTCGTCGGTCGTCACCGACACCGAGTCGTCGTACCAGTAGCCGCTCTCGTAGCCGATGGCATCGTCACCGGTCGGTGTTGCAGGGTGGTCGCTGCCGCCGAAGGATGGGACCGTACAGCCCGCCAAGACGACCGCCAGCGCAATGAGCAGTTCCTTACGCATCGTGGACCTCGTCGAGTTCGTCGGCTGTCGGCGCGTTCACGACGGTGACCGTCTCCCCATCGACTCTGACGGCGACAGCGTCGGTGTAGGGGCTATCTTCCTCGATGACCCAGTGGCCCTCCGCGGTTCTGGTACCGCCCCAGTGGGCGATGACCGCTTCCCAAGCGTCAGCGAACTCGCGGGCGTCGGCCTCGCTGTCCCAGGTCTCTTCCAGACGTAGGCCGTCTCGTCGCCGTTGTCGTAGATGTGCATCCGGCCGCCCTGCCAGCCGTCGGTGGCGGGCAGGTCGTAGTTGTACGGGTCGTCGCTGTCCAGCGATCCGTCCTCGTAGTTGATGACGTCACGCGTCCGGACGACGCTCGACTCGTTGTAGTCATCGGCGATGGTGTACGCCATCGACCCGGCGATGGCAGAGGGACCGACGACGGCGTAGTCGGGCCGGTCCCGGTCGGTCGAGGGTCTGACCCGCTCCCAGTCGTCGCTGGACCGGTCCGCCAGCGAGACGGACTCGGGTTCCCATTCGGGGTAGCGCTCGGGGTAGGTCACTTCGGCGGCCCCGTCGGGATAGTCGTCGTAGGCGTCGTTGACAGCACTCCAGCCGCCGCGTTCTCGGAGGGCTCCAATCAAGCCGGGACCGTCGCTGTAGGGGAAATACTGCATGAAGTTGATGCCGAAGTGACGGTCGCCGCCGCCACCGCCGCTCTGGGCGGGCCTGTCGATACAGCGCCATTCCTCGCCACAGCGGTCGGTGTAGGTCTGGGTGACGGCGACGGCGTCGCCTTCGACCATTCCGTTTCGACCCTGCACCTGATCCCGCGTCCGCGCGTCACTTTCGAGGCCGAAGTGCTGGTCCTGCAGGGCGTGGACGAGTTCGTGGGCCAGCGTCCCCCGGCTTATCGTCGGCGTCTCGGAATCACTGACGATGACGATTTCACCGCGCTGGCTGCTGTAGTAGCCAAGCACGCTCTCCCCGCGGTTGCTGTTCTGGACGGCGATGGAGTCGCGGTCCTCGCCGATGAAAAACAGCGCCTCGAACTTCGCGTTGTCGAACCGACGCAGCGAATCGCCGGTTTCGCCGCCGCCCGTGTTGTTTCGATACTCGGCTCGCGAGACGACGGAGACCGGCACTGTCTCCTCGAACTCCAGCCCGCGAATCCGCTCGACGCGGGCCATCGTCCGGGCGACGACGGCTTCCCGCTCCGTCTCGTTCAGCCCGTCCCCGGTTGTTATCGACAGCGATTCGTTGTACCAGTAGCCATTCTCGTAGCCCAGCCGGTCCGTCGCAGGCGCTGGCGGGGCGGAGTCGTTGCTCCCGTAGTCGGTCGCGGGCTCACTTGGCGTCAGGTCGTCGCCACCAGTTTCCGTCTCGGGCGACGCACTGGGTGCCTGACAGCCCGCCAGTAACAGCACAACGGCACAGAGAACGACGAGGGCGAAAGGGCGGCGCATCTACCTTTACGCTGGGTTACCACAGTGAAAAGTCACACGCTAATCGCGGGAACGTTCGTCGGTCAGAAAGACTGCTCGTGTTTGTTCCCGCCGTCCGAAATTCACCGTGGGAGTAACTTTCGTAGTCGCGCCCTCCCAAGGTCCCGCATGGAACTCGACCCAGCACAGACCGCTCTGGTCGTCGTCGATATGCAGAACGGCTTCTGTCACCCCGATGGAAGCCTCTATGCACCGGACAGCGAAGCAGCCATCGAACCCTGTGCCGAACTCGTCGACCGCGCCCGTGAGGCCGGCGCGAAAGTCGTGTTCACTCGCGACGTGCATCCGCCCGACCAGTTCGAGGACACCCACTACTACGACGAGTTCGACCGATGGGGCGAACACGTCGTCGAAGGTTCCTGGGAGACCGAACTCGTCGAGGACCTCGACCCGCAGGACGAGGACCTGACCGTGGTCAAGCACACCTACGACGCCTTCTACCAGACGGAACTGGAGGGATGGCTCGACGCCCACGGCGTCACGGACCTGGCTATCTGTGGCACGCTCGCGAACGTCTGCGTGCTCCACACCGCCTCTAGCGCCGGCCTGCGGGACTACCGCCCGATCCTCGTCGAGGACGCCGTCGGCTACATCGAGGACGACCACCGCGAGTACGCACTAGATCACGCCGACTGGCTGTTCGGCGAACTGACCGACCGGGGCGAACTCGCCTTCGCCTGAGATGGGGGCTGACCCATTCGCGGCGACATGGCCGAGGTCAAGGAAGGTCCCGAGTACGACCTGGACTTCCGCGCACATCCCGAGCGGTACGACAAATCGTAGTTACAGAGACGCCTCGTCACCGGTCGTGGCCTGCTCGATAGTCACCTGCACCTCGTCACCGACGGCGAGGTCGATGGTCTCACCGACGAGCTTCGCGCCGAAGCGTTCGCGGCCACAGAACAGCGCGATGCCGGTTATCGGTTCGCCGTTTGCCAGGACGGTCAGGTCGTCCCATGTGACCGTGCGGCCGTCCGCTGTCCCGACGTGCTGGCCTGCAAGGGCTGCGGCGTCGGTTCCGTCACGGCCCAGCAGCCCGCCTCCGAAGTAGTGTGGGAGCCCGCCGTCGAGGACTCCGGAATCGCCGCCGTCGGCGTCGTTGGCGATGCCGACGAAGGATTCACCAGGTGCCGGATGAGCAGGTTCGTCAAGTCGGACCCACGTTTCGCCGCCGGCGACGACGGTGCCGGTCCCGTCCCAGGAAAGCGGCGTCACGTCGACAGCCACGTCGACCGGCAGCGACCCCGACGCCCGGTAGGGGTTCGCGTCGGGATCACGGAAGCCGAGGTGGATGTGGTTCGGGACCCACGGCGCGAAAAAGCCCGCTCGGACCAGCGCTCCGAGGTCGTCGCCGACGGCCACCGTCTCGCCGGGTTCGACGGCGGGGTCGACATGCAGCAGCCGTGCCACAGTGTCGCCGGTGTCGACCAGGATGAGATGGTCGTGTTCGGCGGCGTAGGCCTTCGGCGGGGCCTGCACCGTCTTCGTGTCCAGCACTTCGCCGGCGCCGGCGACGGCGCGCGCTCGCCGTCTGGGTAGAGGTCGATGGCACACCCCTTGTCGTGGGCGTCGAACGGCGAGTTGTACAGGGAAAAGCGGTAATACTGAAAGAGTACGCCTCGCGGTATCGTGACGACCATCGGCGGCGATTAGGCGTGTGTCGGTATGGCTCTGTCGCCCGAGAGTTCAAGACCCATGCCGAGGCCACCGGTTCGTGTGCGCTGACGACGACCGCGGCGGGGACAGCGGGAGCGCGACACGTCCCGCCGCGACGGCCATGTGTCGCCTGTTCGCTATCCACCGCTGAGGGGTATCTGCTTGACCGGCGGACCGTTTTAAGCCCGAGGAGCCATACGGTCCGCTATGCGTCTGCTACGGGGTCGCACCGCCGACCCGGAAACCGACTTCGAGCGGACCCGCGAGATGGCCGAGACGGTCGCCGAGGACCGCGAGCCAGCCCTGCGAGCCTGGCGACCGCACAGACAGGTCGCATTCGGCCGCCGTGACACGAACAGCGACGGCTACGACCGAGCGCGCCGGGCCGCTCGCGACCGGGGCTACACCGTCACCGAGCGCGCCGTGGGGGGTCGCGCCGTCGCCTACACCGGGTCGACTGTCTCGTTTTCCATCGCCGTCCCGACCGATGACCCGCGAGGGTCTATCGATGACCGCTACGAGTGGGCCAAAGCCGCTGTGAAGCGCGCGCTCGACGACTGCGGCGTCACCGCTCGGACGGGCGAACCGGACGCCTCTTTCTGTCCGGGGAGCCACTCGCTGCAGGCCGATGGCAAAATCGCGGGGCTCGCACAGCGCGTCCGCCAGTCCGTCGCTGTCGTCGGCGGCATCGTCGTCGTTCGGGACCACGAGGCTATCGCCGAGGTGCTGGCTCCCATCTACGAGGCAATCGATGTCCCGTTCGACCCCCAGAGCGTCGGGAGCGTCGCCAACGCTGGGGGAACCGACGACCCCGAACAGGTTATCGTGGCGCTGGAGCGGTCGCTGGCTGACGGCCCCGACGTGTCGGTGAGCGCTATCCGAGAGACTTAGGGGTGCGCCCGGCCGACTGGGCGTATGCTCATCCGTAACGCGACGCTGCCGGACGGCCATCAACGCGATGTCCGGGTGCGTGGCGAGTCCATCGTCGAAGTCGGCCGCGACCTCGACGCATCCGACCAGCACGTCATCGAAGCGACTGGCAAGCGTCTGTTCCCGGGAATGATTGACGCTCATGTCCACTTTCGCCAGCCCGGCTACCCGCACAAGGAAACGTGGGAGACGGGATCACGGTCGGCGGCGGCCGGCGGCGTCACGACGGTCGTCGACCAGCCAAACACCGACCCGCCGACCGTCGACGGTGAGGCGTTCGACCAGAAAGCCGAGTTCGCCGCCGACTCCGTCGTCGACTGGGGTATCAACGGCGGCGTCACGGCCGACTGGATTCCGAACGTCCTCCTGCGCCGTCGCCTGTTCGCACTCGGCGAGGTGTTCCTCGCGGATTCGACCGGCGACATGGGTATCGAGGCCGACCTGTTCGCCGACGCGCTGGAGGCCGCTGCTGACACCGACGTGCCGGTCACGGTCCACGCCGAGGACGCCGACTACTTCAACGACGATGCCAAGGCTCGCGACGACGCCGACGCATGGAGTGCGTTCCGGACCGCAAAGGCAGAAGCGGAGGCCGTCGAGCGGGCCTGTACAGTCGCGAAAGAACACGACGCGACCATTCACATCGCTCACACCTCCACGCCGGAGGGCGTCGACATCGCCAGCGAGGCCGGAATGACGACCGAAGTGACGCCCCATCACTTGCTGCTCTCTCGGCGCGACCTCTCGGAACTGGGGACGTTCGGGCGAATGAATCCGCCACTGCGCCGCGAGAAGCGCCGCCAGAAGCTCTACGAGCGTGTCGTCGACGGCACCGTCGACATGATCGCGACGGACCACGCGCCACACACCCGCGAGGAGAAAGACGCCAGCATCTGGGACGCGCCGTCGGGTGTTCCCGGCGTCGAGACTGTCCTCCCGCTCCTACTAGCCGAAGCCCGGGACCCGGACAGCGGGCTCACCTACGAGCGCGTTCGGGACCTCACTGCACGCAACCCGGCCGACGTGTTCGACATCCCACAGAAGGGTGCCATCGAAGCCGGCAAGGACGCCGACCTCGTGCTCGTCGACACGACCGAGACGAGTGAGATCAGCGGTGCGGCGCTCCACTCGAAATGCGACTGGACGCCGTTCGAGGGCCACGATGCGGTGTTCCCTGAATGGACGATGGTCCGGGGGACGGTCGTCTACGAGCGCGGCGACGCGTTGGCTGACGATGCAACGCCGCAGGAAGACGTGTTCTACGACCATCAGGGCGAGAACGTCCGCGGCGCGGACAGCGAGCGGCTAGAGTAACGCCGCGACGACTGAGGTCCCGACCATTATTCCGCCGCCACCGCCACAGAGTCGGGCCATCGCCCGCCGGGAGTCGCGTTCGGTCCAGTTGCTTCGCGTGTCCATGTGTTCCTGCATGGCTTCGATGCCGCGGCCGGCGAGTATCGACCCCGACCAGCCCAGCAGGCCGAAGCCGAACACGAGCGCACCGATGGCGAACACCGTCGCTTCACTCGACCGTGCATCACCGGTGTAGAGCGTCCAGCCCGCCGTTCCGAGGCCGCCAAGTACCAGCCCAACGACCAGGCCGCTCCCCACCAGTCGTGCCCGGGCCGCAACGTACTGCCGGAGTCGGGGTGGGTCACCGCTCTGGGCCATCAGTCGATCGCGTCGCGCATCCGCGGGTCGAGCGCGTCACGCATCCCGTCACCGAGCAGATTGAACCCGAGGACGGTGATAGCGAGGAACAGCCCCGGGAAGAAGGAGAGCCACCACTCACCAGTCAGGAGGCCGTTCTCGACGCCTCGGGAGAGCATCAGGCCCCACGATGGCGTCCCGGCCTGTGCGCCGAATCCGAGGAAAGACAGCGCCGCGAGGTCGATGATGGCGAGCCCGAAGTTCAGCGTCGACTGGACGGTGATCGGCGCGAGCGTGTTCGGCAGGATGTGCCGGACGAGCACCCGCGGGTCGGTCGCGCCGAGCGCAACTGTCGCGTCGACGTACTCGTCTTCGAGCACTTTGAGCGCGGCTCCGCGGACGACCCGAGCGAACCGCGGCGTGTACACCAGCACGAGCGCCACCACGGCCCGCCAGAGCCCAAGGTCTCGCGGGAAGATGGCGACCAGCGCAAGTGCGAGCAACAGCGGCGGGAACGCCAGTAGGACGTCCATCGTTCGCATGATGACGTTGTCGGTCACGTCGCCGTAGTACGCCGCAATAATACCCAGGCCGACACCGACGGTAGTCGATGTACCGACGGTAATCGTCCCGAACTTCAGGGCCAGCCACGCGCCGTACAGGCTCCGCTTGTAGATGTCACGGGCCGCCGCGTCCGTCCCGAACAGTTGTTGATTCGCGGGCGCGGGACCGAGCCAGCCGGGCGGTGCGCGGTCAGCGATCTCAGTACCGAGCTGTGAGCTGGCAAGCGCGCCGAGGTCGTAGGTCACGCGGGCGTAGATGGCGACAGCGGCCATGCCGAGGATGATCGTCAGCCCGACGACGGCGAGGCGGTTCGTCAGCAGGTCGGCGAGGAACGGGGACGCCCGCAGGCGTCCCAGCGTGCCCCGTGTCTCGGTGTCCGTACTCATTGTTGAATCCGTGGGTCGAGATAGCTGTATGTGACGTCGACGAAGAGGTTCACGAGCGTAAACAGCAGGGCGAAGGTGAGCACCGTTCCCTGTACGACCGGGTAGTCCGAGACGCCGATGGCGGTGACGATAGTCAGCCCCATCCCGTTGATACCGAACACGGTCTCGGTCAGGACTGCCCCGCCCAGCAGCGTCCCGAACTGGATACCGATGACGGTGACGACCGGAATCAGCGCGTTCCGGAAGCCGTGTTTCATCAGCGTGATTTTCGCGCCCTGACCCTTCGCCCGCGCGGTCCGGATGTAGTCCTGCCGGATGACTTCGAGCATCGAGGAGCGCATCATCCGCGAGATCAGTGCCGTCGAGTAGACGCCGATGACCACCGCCGGCAGGAACAGGTGATGCGCCGCCGAGAGGAAGGCCTCGGTGTTCCCGAGCAGTATTGTATCGACTGTTATCATCCCGGTAAGGGGCAGCTCACGGCCGAGCAGCGTCCAGGTGTCGGGCAGAAATAGCGTTGAGGCGATACGCCCGCTGGTCGGGAACACGTCAAGGTACGTCGAGAACAGCAGGATGAGCAGCGGACCGGACCAGAATATCGGGACGGAAATACCCGTCAGTGCTCCGATTCGGGTGACGTGGTCCGTCAGCGAATCCTGCTTGACCGCGGAGATGATGCCCAGCGGCAGTCCGAGCAGGATACCCGCTGCCTGGCCGTAAATCGCGAGTTCGAGCGTGATCGGGAGTCGGTCGGAGATGACCGAGCGGACGCTGTTCCCGCGGCTAATGCTGTAGGACTGTCCGAAGTCGAACCGTGCTGCGTCCCACAGGAAGGTCAGGTACTGCTCCCAGAGCGGCCGCCGAAGTCCCAGTTCAACACGTATCTGTTCGAGCTGTTCGGCCGACGCTCGCTGGCCGGCGATAATGATAGCCGGGTCGCCCGGAGCCAGGTGGAGGATCGCGAAGACGACTGACGCGACGCCGAACAGCACCGGGATGAGCAACAGCAGTCGCTTGATGACGAACCGTGGCGGTACCACCGGCTCAGCCAGCCTGAAAAGAAACTGTGTCCAGTTCATTCGGAAGTTCCCTTGAAGCGCTACTGCAGTTCGACTGTGTTAAGATACGGGCCACCTACGGAGCTGATCGTGTAGGTGTCTTCGACGACAGCCTCGTTGACCGCCCGGAGCGTCTCGGCGTAGTCGATGAACACCCACGGGGACTCGTCGTAGGCTATCTGGCTGGCCTCTTCGTACATCGTCTCGCGGTCGCTCTCCGCGTAGGTCTTCTGGGCTTCCCGGACCAGTTCCATGTAGTCGGCGTTGGCCCAGCCGGACACGTTGAGGGTGTTGTACCCGTCGGCGTCGAAACTGACCCAGTCCTGCCCGTCGGGGACGGCGTCCATCTCGACCTGTGGGTCCAGCAGGACGTACAGGAAGTTGTCCGGGTCGGCGTTGTCGGTGTACCAGCCGAGGAAACACGCGTCGTGTTTCCCGGCCGACGTGTAGTCCAGATACGGCCCGAAGTTGGAGAACTGGTTGATGTTGACCGTCAGACCGATTTCCTCCAGGTCAGACTTCACCTGGTTCGCCGTGTTGACCGGGCTGGGGTTGTATCCGCGAGGGTTCGAGAACGTCGCGAGTTCGAACTCGAAGCCGTCGCCGTAGCCCGCCTCTTCGAGCATCGACTGGGCCTTCTCCTTGTCCGTCGGATACGGATCGAGGTCGTCGTTGTGCCCGAGCACGTCCGGTGGGAGCGCTGGGAGGCCTGGGTCGCAAAGCCCTGGTAGATCTGGTTGACGATGGCCTCGGTGTTGACGGCGTGGGCGATGGCCTGGCGGACCTGCCGGTCCCGGAACGCTCGAACCGCGCCATGTTCATCGCCATGTAGCCGTGGTTGATGCCGTCCTTCCGCAACAGCGTCGCCGTCCCGCTTTCCTCGGCGCGCTGGAAGCCGGAGGAGTCGAGGTTGTCTGTGATGTGTGAGGCCCCGTTGATGACGTCCTGCACTCGCGTGCTGTTTTCGGTGATGGTCTTGAAGATGACCGTTCCGACGTTCGGGCCGTCGCCCCAGTAGTCGTTGTTGGCCCGCAGTCGGATGCGCTCGTTCGGGTTGTCGAGCGTATCGAACTGGAAGGCCCCGGTGCCCGCGGGTTCGCTTCCGAGGTCGGCCTGATTGTCGCCCATCGATTCGATCTGGGCTTTCGAGAGGACTGCCGAGGCGAACATCGCGAGGTTCCGAAGGAACGGCGCGAACTGCTGTGTAAGCTCGATTGTCAGCTCGTAATCCTGGCTCGCGTCGACGCTTTCGATCCAGTCGCCGAGCGTGAACGGACCGTACCCCGACCGGGTATCGTCGCCGAGGTAGTACTCGTAGTCGCTCTGGGTGAACCGCTGCCAGGTTGCCTTGAAATCTGACGCGGTGAACTCTTCGCCGTTGTGGAAGGTTACACCTTCGCGAAGCGTCAGCGTCGCGGTAGTTCCCTCGAGAGTGTAGTCGGTCGCGAGCGCGTCTTCGAGTTGGCCGCCGCTCCCGGCCGCGAACTGGATGAGGGTATCAAACACCTGATTGGTGACCTTCGCCACCTCGCCGCTGGTCGACTGCTGTGGGTCGTAGTTTTCCGGGTGGTCACCGCGGGCGTACACGAGCGTCTGGTCGCTTCCGCCGTCCCCGCCGTCGCTACCAGTGCCGTCGCCACCGTCTCCACCTTCGGTTCCGCCACCATCGCCGCCGTCGCCGGAACAACCTGCGAGCGTTGCGGCTGCCGCGGCACTGCCGGCCGCGGTAAGGAAGCTCCGTCTGTCCAGAGAATCACCGGATGACATGGAACTTTGTTCAAACAGATATATTATAATTGTACCGGATAGATCAATGATTCTGCTATATATATGTTGATAGTTATGTGCAGCTAAGTAATATTATTCAGTTACTGCTTTCGTCCTCCTGTTCGTAGAGGTGACACGCTGCTGGGTGGGAGTCCGGTTGCAGCTCGGGGTGCTGTGTCTCACAGACGCTTTCGAATCGATCCCGTAGCGCCGACGCGGCGGCGTCCCAGTCCTCGTCCGCGAGATGCTCAATCGACGTTTCGACGACGCGGCGGTTCTCTCCGGTCAGGCTCGTTTCGAAGAACCGGTCGACCATCGTCTGTTTGAACGCTGCCATCGGTACCTCTCCCCTGCCGCTCGGGGGCTCGGTAAGGTCTGCGCCACCGTCCGTCGCCGCTGTGGCACTGTCGGCTTTTCGGGCCTGCTTCCGAACTGCATCGATGGCGATGGCCTCGTCCTCGACCCGTTGCCGGTAGTCCATTACCTCGCGGTACATCTCCTGTTCGATGTCGATGTCGGGCGGGATGACTTCGGGACAGCGTGTCCGGAAGTGACAGCCCGACGGCGGGTCGATCGGCGACGGAACGTCGCCTTTCAGCAGTATCCGGTCGGCCTCCACGGTCGGGTCCGGTTCCGGGATCGCCGACATGAGTGCCCGCGTGTAGGGATGTTTCGGGTCCGCGAACAGGTCCGGCGTGTCGGCGACTTCGACCACCTCACCGAGATACATCACCGCGACCCGGTCACAGATGTGGCGAACCACGCTCAGGTCGTGGGCGATAAACAGATACGTTAGGCCGAACTCATGCTGGAGGTCCTCCAGAAGGTTGATTATCTGTGCCTGGACGCTCACGTCCAGCGCCGAAACGGGTTCGTCACAGACGATGAAATCGGGGTCGACGGCGAGCGCGCGAGCGATGCCGACCCGCTGGCGCTGTCCGCCTGACAGTTCGTGCGGGTAGCGGTCGTACTGGTCCGGATCGAGCCCCACCGCCTCCATGAGGTCGGCCACGCGGTCGACCCGCTGTTCCCGGCGTGAGCCGTCACCGGTGTCTTCCGGCAGGTCGTGGATCTTCAGCGGCTCCATGATCGTCTGGCCGACTGTCATCCGCGGGTCGAGGCTGGACATCGGGTCCTGGAAGATCATCTGCAGGTCCCGACGGACTTCCCGCAGGCCATCCTTGTCGAGGTCCGCGAGGTCTTGGCCGGCGAAGACCACGGTCCCGTCTGTCGGTTCTAGCAGTCTGAGGATGGTCCGGCCAGTCGTCGATTTCCCACAGCCGGACTCGCCGACGAGCCCCAGCGTCTCGCCCTCGTAGATATCCATCGAGACGCCGTCGACGGCCTTGACCGACTCCGGCTCGCGCCCGATGTACTTGTCGAGCAGGTCGTCGGCCCGCGAGAAGTGTTTTTTCAGCCCGTCGACCTCCATGAGCTGTCTGTCCGTTCGCGTCGTCTCCGTCGCGGCGACGCCGGCGTCGCCAGTACCGTATTCGTCTGTATCGAACGATTCGAGGATACATTTCGAGCGGTGGGTGACGTCGTCCGGCCCGTGCTGGAGATACGGAATCTCGCCCTCGCGACACTCGGGCTCGGCCCACGGACAGCGGTCAGCGAAGTGGCACCCTTCGGGCATGTCGATGAGGCTGGGAACGTTTCCTTCGATTGGAGTCAGCCGCTCCGTTCCCTCGCCCGGTATCGATTCCAGCAGCGTGTACGTGTAGGGATGTGACGGGTTCTGGAATATCTCCTCGACCGGCCCCTCCTCGACGATTTCGCCGGCGTACATCACGGCGACGCGGTCGCAGGTCTCGGCGACGACGCCGAGGTCGTGCGTGATGAACAGGACCGACATCCCGAGGTCCGCCTGGAGGTCGTCGATGAGGTCCAGAATCTGTGCCTGGATAGTCACGTCGAGCGCCGTCGTCGGCTCGTCGGCGACGAGCAACTTCGGGCGGCACGCCAGCGCGATGGCGATGAGGACGCGCTGGCGCATCCCGCCGGAGAACTCGTGGGGGTACTCGTCGACGCGGTCGGCCGGCTCCGGGATTCCGACCTCTTCCAGCAGCGAGATAACGTCCGACCGGATCTCCTCGTCCATCTCGCTGCCCCGGCTGAGCGAGGGCGTAATCTCCCGGACGGCGTTGAACCACGAGTCGTTCCGCTTGCTCCCGTAGCGGTGGAGGCGCAGGCTCTCCGCGACCTGCTCGCCGACCGTTATCGCGGGGTTCAGCGATGTCATCGGGTCCTGGAAGATCATCCCCATATCGCCGCCGCGGATGTCCCGCATCACCCGCTCCGGGGCTGCCGTCAGGTCGACGTAGCCGTCGGTGATCGTGACGGGCGCCTCGCCGCCCTCCGGAAGGGCCTTTTTCGGAGCTTTCCGAATGAACTGCTCGGCGAGCGTCCTGTCGTCAGCCGTCGTCGAAACCGAGTCGGGGACACGGTTCCGGTCGACCGTCGCCGCGTCGATGGTGATGAAACCGCTGTCGCTGTCGGCCGTCCGTACTGCCTTCGGATACTGCCGAGACAGCCGTGTGACTGTCTCAAGCGCGCCGAACCGGATCTCCCCGCCGGCGATGTGTCCGGGCTCGTCGACGATGTCCATTGCCGATAACGCTGTGACGGATTTCCCTGATCCCGACTCGCCAACCAGACCGACGGTTTCGCCCTCCCTGACAGTGAGGTCGATGCCGTCGACGGCTTTGACGGTGCCGCGGTCCGTCTCGAACTGGGTTCGGAGGTCAGATAATGTTAAGAGGTCGCGCATCTGTCGCCTTCTTCTCAAAATACCAGTAAAACTGTTGTGCCACTGGCCCACCAACAATTTATCCCGGCCGCCGCCACACTCGACGTATGAACGACCCTGTCGACCCCGAGTCTAACCCCTTCGACCGTGTCGTCGGTCACTGGGAGCAGGTCATCGAGGACATGGCGGCCACGGCGACACAGTACCGCGACGACGGGCGCGAGGCTATCGAACTCCACCCCGGAGACGTGGCGGTACTGACCGGCGAGCCGCGAACGATGGCTGAACAGACTGGCGAATACGAGCCGGAGACCCGGCGGCTCGGTTTCGATGTCGTGGTTCCCGGCGACGAGTTCCGGCGGGTCGCCGACGCGCTCGAAGACCGCACCGTCGAGCGCAGCGAGGTGTTCCGGGCGACCGACGACGGGATGGTGTTCCTGCTCGTCGCGCTGGAATGTGGCGACGACCTCGCCGTGCTCGTGCCGCTGTACTACGACAAGACCGACCGCGCGGACCTCTCGCAGGTTGCCGCCGACCACGGACTGTACTCACACATCCGACCGCTCACCGACGACGAGGTTGTCACCGTCACCCACGAGGACCCTGAACCGTTCTTCCCCGAGTGAAATCTGGTTCCGGATGGGTCACAGACCGCTTAGCTACGAGGTCTCTCGGACTCGGTTCAGCCGGTATGCCGGCACGCCGAAAACGATCCCGTAGAGCAGCCGGTTGCCGATGACACCGACACCGAAGCCCGAGAGAACGGCCGCGAGTACGAGTGTCACCGACGCCTCGGAAAGCGTCACGAGGCCGGCGACAGCCCCGGACAGCACGATGAACGCCGCCAGTGCGGCGACCTCCGGGTAGACGCCCGGGACCGCGTCGTGTTCGACGACAGCCACCGTGATCCCCGTCAGGAGTCCGAACCCGACAACCACCGCCAGTACGTCGACCAGTGCTGTCCCCGCCTCCGCGTAGCCAAGCACCGCCCCGCCGATGCCAATGGCGAGGTCGGTCCGCAGCACTTTCTGTGTCGCTTCGTGGACCGACATCGATGGCTGTGTATCGGGGTCGATACCGTCCATTTCAGCCGTGTCTACTCGTCGACTTGGAATTCATTCCCACACTCCGGACAACACACCTCGTCGTGTCGCAGCGCCGCGGACTGCTCGCGGACCTCCCGCATCACCGAGGAAATCCGGTCTTCGGCCTCCATCTCGTCCTCGACGGCGAGGTCGACACCCTCGACTTCGAGGAGGAACTTCGCGACCTCGGTGGCCTCGTACATCACGTCGTCGAGGTCCTCAGCGGTGAAGAAGTCACACATCGCGCCGTAGAGGAACGTCGCCCCGGCCTTCCGGACCTTGTCCTCGAAGGCCGCGCGGGCCTGATTGACCGCCTGTGGCGTGTACGTGTCCGTCATGAACGGGACGAGTTCTGGGAGGTTCTCCCCGATTTTCGTCATCTCGACGCCAGTTTCGGTCCGGAAGTCAGCACAGAGGCGGGCGATGGCCCACTCGCGGGCGGTGATGTACGTCCGGTCCCGGAGGAAATCGTTCGCGCGGTCGTAGGTCCCGCCCTCGATTTTCTTGAAGCGGTCGTACTTTTGTACGTCGGACGGGACGTCACTGGCTTCAGAAACCGCTGTCCCGCTGGTTGGCTCGGCCGGTGCTGTCCCCTCGGTGGCCGAGTCGGCGGGGCCGCTTTCCGTGGTCTCGCCGTCGTCGGCCCCGTCATCCGCGGCCGCCGGGTCGTCCGGCTGGTGGCCGGCCGAACCGTCGTCTGCCGCCTCGACATCCGTCTCGTCCGGCGGTGCGCCCTCAGTCATAGCCGGGAATGCGTGCCCGCGGTGAAAAAGGGTATCGCCGCCGCCCCGCTGTCATTGTCTCCAACCGACAGTTCAGCCGGGTGGCTTTTTTACCGCTCCCATGCATGGCCCGACTATGAAAATACTGCTCGGTGTCGGGGGCAGCGAACTGTCCTACCAGGCACTGACCGAGACACTCGAACGCGTATCGGAAACAGGCGACGAGCTGACCGTCGCTGTCTTCGAAAACGGCGACATCGACGCCGACCTCGAAACGGTCCAGCAGCGGATACAGGAGTATATCGACGAAAGCGGGCTCGAGCCGCCGATCCGCCACGTCGAAGGCACCTCGCCGGGCAGCGAGCTGGTGAACATCGCCGAGAGCGAGGAGTTCGATAGGATCGTCCTCGGCGGTGGCGGCCGCTCGCCGCTCGGGAAGATACAGCTCGGCCCCATCGTCGAGTTCGTCCTGCTGAACGCACAGACGCCAGTGACTCTCATCCGATGACTCGAACGTACCCAGACGAACCCGCCGAAGAGTTCCCACAGCCGCCACGGACGATCACCGACCGCAAGGACCGTCCCATCGACGTCATTCCCGCCGACGACGCCGATACGGAGAGCCTCGTCGAGATGTATCTCGACTTCGACCCTGCCGACCGTGCGCAGGGCATCCCACCGGTCAAAGAGGAAGCGATCCGTGAGTGGCTCGAAACGATCCTCGACGGCGACTGTGTCAACGTCGTCGCCAAACACGACGACACTGTCGCCGGCCACGCGACGCTGGTCCCGGACAACGAGGACGAGCACGAACTCGCTATCTTCGTGCTACAGGCCTACCAGGGCGCTGGTATCGGGACGGCGCTGGTCGAGACGCTGCTGGGTCACGGTCAGGCCGAGGGCATCGACCACGTCTGGCTCACCGTCGAGCGGTGGAACGACCCGGCGATATCGCTGTACGAGAAGGTCGGCTTCGAGATCAGTAGCGCCGAGAGCTTCGAGATAGAGATGGCGATCCGTCTCTAAACGGTGAGCACTGGCTGGCTGGCGTACTCGATGACGTAGATCGCCGCGCGCCCGACGGCCTCTTCGCCCTCGCTTCTCTCCTCGCGCGGGACGACGATGAAATCCGCGTCGACGTCCTCCGCCACATCGAGGACGACGCTGCCCGGTGTCTGCATCAGTCGTGTCTCGGAGAACGCGGTCGCGGACGACGTTTCGAACGTGCCGTCGTGGACGTCGCGGAACCGTTCCCGGATGCTCTCGGTGAACGCTCGATGCTCCTCGGCGATCGCGGTTGCGCTCACGTCGCCGCTGTCGATATCCTGGTGGAGCCGTTCGTCGATGACGAACAGCAGGTGGAGATCGGCGTCGTACCGCTCCGCGACGGCGATCGCGTACTCGGCCGCTCGTTCCGACTGGTCGCTGCCGTCGACCGGCGCGAGTACGAGGTCGATGTCCATCACTCGCCAGTGCGGCCCCGGCCGGCAAAAATCCACCGAGGTTCGTGCCGACCCCGTGGCGTCATCCGGAGCGTCCCTCGCCGTGACCAACAGTGTATTTAGTCGCGGCTTCGATGCGTGGTGTATGTTCGATACGGTGGTCATCGCCACGGACGGCTCCGGCAGCGCAGAGCGGGCCGTCGAAGCGGCGCTGGACCTGGCAGCGCGCTTCGACGCAACTGTCCACGGGCTGTACGTCGTCGACACCGGCGAGGTTGAGACGACTCCCGAAGAGGTTCGCGAGGCGCTGGAGCGCGCGCTGGCGACCACTGGCGGCCGCGCCCTCTCGTTCATTCTGGAGGCCGCCGACGCCGAGGCAGACGAGGAGCTCGTCACTGCCGTCCGGGAGGGTGACCCGGCCGACGAAATCTGCAAGTACGCGGCGGAACACGACGCCGATGTCATCGTCAGCGGGACTCGGGGCCGCCACGGCGAACATGGATTCCTGCTGGGAAGCGTCGCCGAGGAACTCATCCGGGAGGCCCCCATGCCGGTGCTGACGGTCCGCCAGCTCGAAGGCGAGCCAAACCCCGAGCGCGAGGACGTGTAACGGAACCCGACGGCTTCTTGACGCCCCGCCCGCTTGCTGGGGCATGGACGATTGGCTCATCGACGACGACCGTCTCTCTATCGGCCGCAAATCCGTACTCCCCGGCGAGGGGTTCTTTATCCCGGATTCCTACGAGGAAGAGCAAGCCGAAGCGGAAGCCGCCGAGACGCTGGACGACGCCGGTGTCATTGTTATCGCCGACCCGGACGCAGACGGACTGGCCTGTACCGCACTGATTCGCGAGGCCCACGGAGAAGGCGCACTGCTGCCTGCCGGCCCACACGAACTCACCGAAGCGCTCGAATGGACCGCCGAGTACGCCGACCCCGACGCGACCGTCTTCATCTGTGACCTCTGTCCCGACCGCGAATCCGACATCGCGCCCCTCGATTCGCTGATCGAGCGCGTCGAACGCGTCGTCTGGTTCGACCACCACCAGTGGCCCGACGACCTCGCCGCCGACGTGGACGCGGCCGGCGTCGAGCGCACCGTCGGAGATAGTGAGGAAGTGTGTACCGCTGACGTGGCGCTGTCGGAACTCGACTACGACTTCGACGAGCAGTGGGCCGACCTCGCCGCCGTCACCCGCGACCACGACCTCTGGATCCGCGACGACCCCCGAAGCGACGACCTCGCGGACCTCTCGTACTGGAGCGAACCCGAGGAGTACATCGAGGCGGTTCGCGACCACGGCCCCGACCTCTCGCCGGAGTTCCACGAGTTCCTCGACGAGAAGCGCGTCGAGAAGGAGGCGCTCATCGAGAAGGCCGTCGAGCGGGCCGAACTCCGCGACGTCGGCGAGTGGACGGTCGGCGTCACCTACGGCCGCTGCTCACAGAACGAGGTCGCCGAGGCGCTGCGCGAGCAGGGCGCTGACGCCGCCGTCATCGTCAAGCCCGCCGGCTCCGCCTCGATTCGTGGGACGGATAACTTCGAGCGCGCCCACGAGGTCGCCCAGCAGGTCAACGGCGGCGGCCACCCGAAGGCGGCGGGCTGCAAGCCCGACATCTACGACGACATGATGGACTACGCCCACCACTGGACGACGCAAGGGGCCGTGGCGAAACAGGCTATCGTAGACGCCTTCCGACGGCTGCCCGAGGAAGAAGCGGAAGGCGTCGATACCGACCGATAGGCGGGCCCGTGAACGAACTGAACGGTATCTCGCCCCCTGACACAACGTTGATTTATCTCTCCCCCGTCACTGCCGGGTGATGTCCGAGTCCCTCCACACGCGAATCGCGCGCGAAACAGCTGTGCGACGGCGACTCGGAAGCGCCGTTGCCGTCGGCGTGACGCTGTACGTCCTCGACGGCTCGGTACGGTATGCTGCGGTCGCAGCGGCGCTCGCCTTCTGTGTCTGGCTCGTCGCCGACGCCGCCCAGGCCACTGTCGGCGACTACGCCGACCACATGGTGTTCGGGCTCCTCGTGTTCGGCTTCGTGGCGTACACGGTCGCGGCCGCCGGCCTAACGTGGGTCGTCGTCCCCGGGGCGCTTCTCGGCTGCTGGTTCATGATTGACGGCATCCAGCACCTCCGGCACGGCGTCACCCGCAATGAGGTCGGGGTGTCGTACTCACACGATGGCGGCCCCGTGACGGGCCTGCCGAAGGCACTGCTTGTCAGACTTGCCGAACCGTTCCTGCTGTAGGCCCGGGGACTACTCCCCGACGACCCACTTGTCGCTGTACCGTTCTCCACAGGCACAGACTGCGTAGGCGTGGACCACGTCTCCCTCGGCGTAGAGCCCGCCTACGTCCTCGTTCTGTTCCTCGGCGAAGGCGAAGACGAATCGGGTCGTGTGGTCGCTCTCCGACTCCTCCTCGGCGATCGGACAGACCGCGTCGGTCAGGTCGTCGTCGATGTCGCCCTCCGTACCCATCGCCTGCTGAGCCAGTCCCATCGGGTCGATGCCCGTCGCCGACTGGAACGCGCTGCGGCCGTCGTCGCCCGGCAGGACGAGGACGTGGCCGTCCTCGACTTCGTCTGCGTACTCGGCCAGCGCGCCGGGGTTCGAGACGGCGTCCTCGTGCAGGAAGAAGAGCACGTCTTCAGGCCGCTCGCCCGCCAGAAACTCCGTGTGTTTGGTCATGCAGGGGGAGAGTCACTCGCCGGGCAAAAGTGCCGCGTTCCGCTCGGGAACGAGACGCGCTGTGTCGCCGCCCCTTCCAGCCTCACTTTTAGGCTCACTCGTCTGGTATCGTCGTCCATGACCGACTTCGGCGAGTACGTCACGGATATCGTCCACGAACCGACCCAGACCGACAGCCCGGGGTTCGACCTCACCGTCGGCGAAGTGTACGAGGTCGTCGAGCCGGGGCGGATCGACTTCGGCGGCGGCGAACTCGACGCGGCCGGCGTCACACCCCATTCGAGCGAGAAGCGGAATCCGGACGACGACTACGAGTGGTGGACGCTGCGGGCCGGCCAGTATCTCGTCGAGTACAACGAATCGCTGACCGGCGCGGCGACGGTGACGCTCCAGCCGCGGACGGAACTGCTCGAACGCGGCGCGACGCACCCGACACTGCACGTCGACGCGCTCCCGCGCGTGCCGCTATCGGTCGGCGGCGCGGGGCTACAGCTCAAAGAGAATGCCAGAGTCAGTACGATTGTCGCGGCCGAGGAGTAAACAGGTAGACAATCCGTCTCATACGGATTGTTGTAGCGATTTACCGGTATGTGTCGACCCCGTGATCGGCACTATCCGGAAATAATCTACAACAATCCGTATCAGGCGTTGACGTCTTCGAGATGGCGGCTGGCGACGACCTTGCCAGTCGGCGTGAGCGTCGGCCCGTCGGCCGCGTCCTGAACGAGGCCGTCCTCGGCGAGGTCCTGGAGAATCATCGATACCTGTGAGGAGTCCTTGCCGAGAATGCTCGCTAGCGGCATCCCGTCCATGTCGCCGGTCGAGTACATGGCGACCAGCACCTCCTTCTTGTCCTTGGTGAGCTCGACGTTTTTGAGCTCCTCCATGAGCTCGGCGTACTCGCGGCGGAGATAGCGCCCGAGGATCGACATCTTTCGACTCGAAGCCATCGCGGCCAGCGTCGTCATGGCTGTCCCGTCTTTCATGTGCCGGACTGTCAGCACCGGCCGGCCCGTGCCGTTGATCTCCCGCGTGTTCCGGTCGAAGTCTGACACCGTTTTGAGATCGACGTTGAACGATCCGTCCTTGCGTCGGAACTCGACGTTACCGGGTGTGAGAAAGAGCTTCGCAGTCTTGAACGACTCGTCGGTGACGCGGCCACCGACGCGGGCGCGCTCTTTGACCGTCGTTTCGGTGCCGTTGATGACAGCCTTGAACAGCACTGTCCCGAACTTCTCGATCTTCTCGTCGCCAGCCTCGATGGCTGCGACGAGCCGCTTCCCCCTGTGTTCGAAGGCGATCGTCACCGTCGAGTCGAAGAAATCGCCCAGGTCGGGCGGGACCTGCCCGATGGCAATGTCGAAAATCGAGTCCAGCGGGATCGTCAGCTTGTCGTCCTCGCTTGCGGCCAGTACCAGCCGCTTTTGCGAGAGGACGATCCGACCCCTGATAGGGTCGCCCCGACCGGCCACTTCGGAGTTGAATTTGCCGACGAAATCCGCGATCACTGATTCCGACATTCGTCCGTTACCCGATGTACATCAGCACTGATATTGAGCGTTTCGCGCGAGTATCAGCAGCAAAAATCGGCTTCATTCGGGAGAACGGGGGCTAACGGCGTCAGTTGTCGAGGTTTCGAGCAATATCTGACAGCGAGGCGTCCGGCCCGCCGGTCGCCGTATAGACGACGCGCTTGCCCGGCGTTCGGAGGCCGTACTCGGTTCCGTCGGTTACCACGTCGAGATGTGCTGACCCGCCGAGCGAGACTTCGCCGTCGGCGACCCACTCCGCGAGGCGGTTCGTCCCGTCCCGTTCGCGGGCCAGTCGGCGGTTGTCGGCGACGTGTGAGAGCACCGGCTCGCCGTCGAGATTCGTCTCGACGACGGCGTGGTACCGGTCGCCGTCCAGCGCGAGGCGGACGGTGTCGCCGTCGTCGAAATCGAGTTCGTCCGGGAGCACGACCCGGGGTCGGTCGGTTCGGCCGACCGACTCGACGGGAACGCGATGCGTCTCGACGGTTTCGTGGTCACTGGGAACGCGGTCCGGCACTGACTTACTCGTCGTCGTCGCCGAGGAGTTCGGCCACGTCGTCGCTGCCGCGGGCCGTGATCTTCGCGTTGATCTGGCGCGTGTCGTCGCTGACCTCGCGGCCGCGGACGGTGATGCGCTTGCGCTCGCCGTCGGTGGTCGGTTTGAAGCCGACGCCGCCGTCGGACATGATTTCTTTCGTCATGACGCCGCGAACGTCGGGTCGCATCGGTCGGCCCGAGGTGTCCGACCCGCCGGTCAGTTCGAGCGTGTAGCCATCGAGGCCGACAGCGCCGCCGTCGACCTCGTCGCCGAGCTCGCGGCCGATGAAGCGGTTTGCGTCCTGTCCGTCGACGTCGATCTGGTAGGTGTGGCCGTCCTCCGGATCGGAGACGGCGACCGTGAATTCTGCCATACCTGTTCTCAATCAACCGCGCTTCAAAAACGCGTCGAACCGTCCGTCCCGGTCGCACCGTCTCAGCGTCACGGTTACTGGTCAGCCATCGCATCGCTCGCGATTGAGCGGCCGCGGGCCTCAAGCTGGACCTCCCGGCGTGTCCGGACCGGTTCGAGGATATCGGCTTCCATCAACCGGTCGTACACGGCTTCGACTTCCTCTATTTCCATATCGACGAAGTCCGGAATCTTGAACGGCGAGATGCCGGAGTACAGCGCCATCAGCACCTGCGTCTCCTTATCCGAGAGGTCCACGTCGTCGGCGATGTTGCGCTGCTCACCTTGCCGGACGAGTCCCTCGATGAGCGAGACGTGACGTGGCGTCCCCGAAATGTGAGTCTCGACGCTGGTCCCTTCGATGGTGTGTTCGACCTCCAGCAACGGTCGCTCGTCGCCCCGAATCGTCTTCTCCTTGGCCTCGACGGTCCCCACGTCGTCGATGTCAAGTTCGACGAACGTACCGCTGGCGATGGCCAGATTGATGCAGTCGCCGTCGAGTTTGAGTCGCCCCTTCTCCCAGCCGCCGTCCTGAACAACGCCACCCTTGACTGCGGGGTGGTTGACGAGGACGACGGTCTGGTCGAGCAGCGTGCTGTAGAGGTTCTCCTGAAATTCCTCGGCCTTTTTCGCCGAGATGAGCGTCACGTTCCGGCCGGCCTGCACCTTGATGTAGCTGTCCACCTGTGCGAGGGGCTGGTTCATCTGGCTGGCCGTGACGCTGCTGACTTTCGACAGTGGGATGGTCCGCTTGCCGTCGTTGGTTGCGAGGACGAGACGCTTGTTCGAGAGGAGTATCCGACCGGGTAGCCACTCGATGTCGTTTCGCTTGCGCCCGTCCGAGACGACCTGGACGAACTTCCCCTTCGTATCGACCAGTGCGTGTTCTCCGTCGCTCATCGGTTAGCCAGCTATCGCTCTGGTGTACGCCCCGCCGCGTCTTAATCCACTCGGCTGACTCATCCGCGGCCACCGAGCTTCGAGATAGCCGAGAACGCCTTCTTCCTGACCACGTCGTGTTCGGTTTCGTCAATGAGCTTATCCAGCGTCTTTCGGGACCGCTCGCTGCCGACCTTCCCGAGCGTGAAGATGGCCTGGCCCCGAACCTCGGGGTCGACACCGTCGTCCTGGACGATTTTGAGCAGCCGCCGCTCCACCATGTTGTCGTCGTCGCCGAGTTCGGCGAGGCTCGTGGCGGCGAACTGCCGGAGCATCTGGTCGTCGTCGTCGAGCGCGTCGACCAGTGATTCGATGACGCGGTCCCGCTCTTCCTGACTGGTGACCCGGCCGAGCATCCAGGCGGTGTTGCGCCGCTGGGCGGCCTGCGTGCTCTCTTCGAGAATCTCGACCAGCGGCACGACGACGCTCCGGTCGTCCGTGTTTGAGAGTTTCTCGACGACGGTGTCGCGGATTTCGTGGCTCTGGTCGGTCGGGACGTTCGACAGGAGTTCGATGAGCGAGTAGACTGCCGTCCGCCGAACGGCAGCCGACTCGTCTGAGAGGGCTTCGATGAGATAGTCCACCGGCCGGTCGTTGCCGAAGTTCCCGAACGCGCCGACGGCGATGCGCCGGACCCGTTCGTCGTCGTCCTCGTACAGCGGCAACAGCGCCTGGAGCGCCTGCCGGTTCCCGATGTTCCCCAGCGCGTCCGCTGCCTCGCGCCTGACGGCGGCTTTGGGGTCCGACAGGACGTTTTCGAGCGGGTTCGTCGCCCGCGAGTCGCCGATCTTCCCGGCTGACCGGGCCGCTCGCGCCCGCACTCGTGGGTCCGGGTCCTCGAAGCGCTCTGCGAGCTTCGGGACCGCGTCGGCCTGGTCTAAGTTTCCGAGGCCGTTCGCGGCCGCCATCCTGAGTTCGGGCACATCGGCGTCAAGCACCTGCATGTACGCCTTCGCCTTCACCCAGTCTGCGGCGTCGTCTTCGAGGTCGACGCCGGCCATTCCCCCGATGAGTTGCGTGATGGCGTCGTCGCCGAGTTCGTCCAGCGAGTCGATAGCCGCGCCGGTGATCGCGTCGCTGTCGCTCTGGGCCGCGTCCACGAGCGCGTTGACCACGTCGCGCCGGTCGTCGTGGTCGTCGAAGTTCCCCAGTAGCTCCGCGGCGCGGGTCTTGACCCGCTCGTTGTCGCTTTCCCTGAGGAGGCGGATGAGTTCCTGTGCCTTGCCGTCCCGTTCCAGTTCGTAGAGGCTCATTGGTCGCTACACACGCCGGTAGATGCGGTGTCGTTTGTCGACCGCTTCGAAGGAGTCCCGACACTCCGCGGGCAGCGTCTCGGTCATGCCGATCATGAGATATCCGCCCTCGCGGAGCGACCCACGGATCGTCTCGAAGATGGGGACCTTGAACTCCGAGTCGATGTAGATGAGGAGGTTCCGGCAGAACACCAGATCGAAATCGCGCTTGGGGTCGCCCCGGATGAGGTCGTGTTGCTCGAACGTGACCATCTCCTTGACCCGGTCCCGAACCTCAAACGTGTTGCCGTCCTGCTCGATGTACTTCGTGTAATCGTCCAGCGGCTCCAACTCGTCTGCGATGTCGGTCGTCTGGGAGGTCGCATACGTCCCATCGCGGGCTTCTTCGAGGATGTCGGCGTTGATGTCCGTCGCCGTGATCTCGACCCGCCGGGCGTCGATCTCGGGGTCGTCGAGTGCCAGCATCGCCGCCGAATACGGCTCGCGGCCGTCGGCACTCGGGGCCGACCAGAGCCTGACGCGACGGTTGTTCTCCGTGAGTTCTCGGAGGACCGGACGGAGCCGCTCCCACGCCTCTGGGTTCCGGAAGAAGCTGGTGACGTTGATCGACAGCGAATCGAGCAGTTCCTCGCGCTCGCCGTCGTCGCGCTCCAGCAGTCGCTGGTAGGACTGGTAGTCCTCGGTGTCGGTCCGGCGCATCCGCGCGGTGATGCGGCGGTCGAGATACGAGTCATTGTAAAAGCCCGACTCGAAGTCCATCTCCTCGCCGATGAACTCCACGAGGTCGTTGAAGGTGCGCTCGCTACCTTTGTTCATAGCGTCACCACGTCGAGGATGTGGACGATGTTCCCGTCGCCGAGAACGGCCGTGCCCGAGAGGCCGGGTGTTCCCGAGAGGATACCCTCCAGGGGCTTGACGACGACCTCCTCCTGGCTGTTGACCGAGTCACAGTGGAGCGCGACCTGGCGTTCGGACTCGCGGATGCGGACGAGCATCCCGTCGCCGTTTGCCGTCTCGCCCTCGATGTCGAAGGTGTCGTCGAGGTGGATGACCGGGTAGATCTCGTCGTTGTGCTTGATGACTTCCTGGCCGTTGACCTGCTTCGCCTCCTCTGTTCCGGTAATCTCGTCGACGTTCTTGATCGGGACGCCGTACTCCTCGCCGCCGACCTTGACGAACAGCACTTTGACGATAGCCATCGTCACCGGCAGGCGCAGCGAGACCGTCGTTCCCTCGCCCGGTTCGGAGTCGACGCTGACCGACCCGTCGAGCTGGGAGACCGTGTCGTGGACGACGTCCATGCCGACGCCGCGCCCGCTGGTGTCAGTCACTTCGTCGGCCGTCGAGAAGCCGGGGTGGAACACGAGGTCGTACACCGCGGAGTCGTCCATCGCGTCCAGTTCCTCGGGCGAGCGGACGCCCTTTTCGACGGCCTTCTCCCTGATTCCACTCACGTCGAGCCCGGCCCCGTCGTCTTCGACTTCGATGATGACGTGGTCGCGCTCGCGGGAGGCCCGGAGCGTGATGTGGCCCGTCGGGTCCTTGCCTGCCTGTTCTCGCTCCTCGGGCGACTCGATGCCGTGGTCGACGGCGTTCCGGAGGATGTGCATCAGCGGGTCCGAGATCTCGGTGAGGATGGTCCGGTCGAGTTCGATGTCCTCGCCCTCGATATTGAACTCGATGTCCTTGTCGAGTTCGCGCGCGAGGTCGCGGACGAGCCGCGGGAACTTCCCGACGACCTTCTTCAGCGGGATGAGTCGCATATCCATCACCGTGTTCTGGAGGTTCGCCGTGATCTTGTCCAGTTCGTTCAGCGTCTCGCCAGTGGAGTCGAGGTCGTCTTTCTCGACGCCACGCCGGAGCTTGATTCGGCTCGTGACCAGTTGCTCGACGAGCCCGTGGAGGTCGTCGAGCTGGTCCACGTCGACGCGCACGGACTTGATCTCGTCGACGCTGTGTTCCTCTTCGGCACCCGGGTCGGGGTCCGAACCGGAATCAGCGTCCGTGCCGCTATCGTCGACAGCCTCTGCGTCGCTTACCAGTTCGTCGGTCACGTCGGTCACGTCGAAGCTGTCGACCTTCCCAGTCGTTCCCAGTTCGGCGTCGACGGTCGCCGCGTCGGGGCCGTCGAGATACAGGACGAACGTGTCCTCGAACTCGCCGTCCTCGATATCGGCACGGCTCGGACTCGAATCGAGAATGTCGAACCGCCCCTCGATGGATTCGACGGCCAGCATCGAGTCGACGCCGAGCATGTCAGACTCCCCGACGCTGATTTCGGCCTGCAGGACTCGCTCGTTGACAGCGTCGGCGTCGATGTCGGCATCGCTGACGCTGGCATCCGCGGAGAGCGACTCATCGCTGTCCGAGGAGCCACCGTTGTCTGCCGTTTCGGTGTCGCCCGCGGCGGCGGCCCCCTCTTCGAGAACGGCTCGGAGTTCCTCGACCATCTCGTCGGTCTCCGTCCCCGATTCGCCGTGCTCTTCGATCTCCCCGACGATGACCTCGATCTTGTCGACGCCGGCGAAGACGAGGTCCATCAGGTCCGGCGTGACCTCCATCTTGCCCTGGCGCATCTCGTCGAGCAGGTCCTCCATCGCGTGCGCGAGGTTCGCTGCGTTGTCGAAGCCCATCGCTCCGAAGTTGCCCTTCAGCGTGTGGGCTGTCCGGAAGATCGAATCCATCGCCTCCGTGTTGGAGGGGTCGGATTCGAGTTCGAGCAGCGAGTTGTTGAGTTCGGTAATCGCTTCTTCACTTTCACGGATGAATGCGTCTAAATACTGGTCGTCCATTGTCAGGTCACCTCAGTGGTAATCGTGTCGATAATGCCGTCCGCAATGTCGTCGATAGGCAAGACAGTGTCCACACAGCCCGTCTCGGCGGCGCGCTTTGGCATGCCGTACACCGCGGACGTGGCCTCGTCCTGTGCGATGGTCTTGCCACCGGCTTGCTTGATCCGCCGAATCCCGTCTGCGCCGTCTTCGCCCATCCCAGTGAGGATGAGTCCGACGAGCGGGTCGTCGATTGTCTCCGCGGCCGTTCGCATCGTCACGTCGACGGCCGGCCGGACGCTGTTGACCGGTTCGTCCTGTGTCAGCTTCGTCCGCAGTCGGCCGTTCCGGTAGTTCTTGACCTCCATGTGCCGGTCGCCGGCAGCGACGAGTCCCTCGCCGCCGCCGATGCGCGCCCCGTCTGTGGCCTCCCGGACCTCGTAATCGCTTCGCGTGTTGATCCGCTCGGCAAACCGGCCGGTGAACCCCTCCGGCATGTGCTGGATGATGAGCACCCGGAGGTCAGCCTCGATGGGGAGGTTTTCCATTACCTGTTCCACCATCTTCGGGCCGCCGGTCGAAGAGCCGATGACGAGCGTCGGGTTCGCAACGTAGGTCGTCTGACTCGACGAGCCTCCGGTTGCCCTCCGGTCAGTGGCTGAACCGCCGGCTGTTGGTGAGCTCGCGCCGCTGTCGCTGCTTGTCCCGCCGTGGCTGTGTGTCGCGCCGACATCGACCGCCGCGACGGAGCTGACCATCTCGACCAGCTGGTCTTTCAGGCGTGACATCTCCATCGATACCTCGCCACCGGGCTTGGTGAAGAAGTCGACCGCACCCTTATCGAGCGCCTCGAACGTCACATCGGCGTTCTCGTCGGTGTGTGCCGACAGCATCAACACCGGTGTCGGAGACTCCGACATGATGCGCTCCGTCGCCTCGATGCCGTTCATTACCGGCATCTCGACGTCCATCGTCACGACGTCCGGTTTGTGTTCGATAACGGCCGACACCGCCTCCTCGCCATCACGCGCCTGCGCGACGACATCGATACCGCCATCGCTGAGGATATCAGAGATGACACTCCGCATGAAGTGAGAGTCGTCTGCGACCACGGCGCGGACACCATCTGCCATATCACCAACGCTCCCGTCGGCCAGGAGACATCGGCGAACGAGACATCCTCATACCTACTTCCAAATCCCGTCCGGCCCCGAAATAAATACTCCGCCCACGTAATCAAAGTTGATAGCCCAGCAGGCACCTTTATGCGCCCCTGTCCGCGACAGTTTGGATAAGAACCGCAATGGCAGCACAGTCAGCCACCACCGGCCAGGTACTCGAGTTCCAGCTCGGCTCGGAAACGTACTGCGTGAGTATCGACTACGTGACTGAGATCGTCGATATCGGCGAACTCACGTCCGTCCCGAACGCCCCGCCGCACGTCCGTGGCGTCATGGACCTGCGCGGGCGCACGACATCAATCGTCGACCCCAAGGTCGTTTTCGGTATCGAGGACGAGGGCGAAGAGAAGCGCATCATCGTCTTCGACCCGGAGATCGTCGAGGAACAGGGTGCGGCCGGCTGGCTCGTCGATGAGGTGTATCAGGTAGTCCAGATCACGCCGGAGCAGGTCGACCGGTCCCCCGCGAACGACGCCGGCTCAATCCGGGGCGTGATCAAGCGAGATGACAGTTTTGTTATCTGGGTGGACCCCGCCATCGTCCACGCTGGTGACTGATTCCGGTTTGTTTAGCGACACACCAGCAAGACTTTTTAACATTCCCGACAGAGAAGTATCTAATCAACTTCCAGTTCCTTCCGAAACTATGATTGAGCAAACCAAAACGGGGATCGAGGGCCTCGACGACATTCTGAACGGCGGTATTGTGAAGAACTCAACGACACTGGTGAGCGGTAACCCCGGTGCCGGAAAATCGATCCTCTGTCTCCAGTACATCTACAACGGCGTCGAAAAATACGACGAGAAGGGCATCTATCTCTCCTTCGAGGAAGACGCGTCGGACCTCCGAGAGGCCGCCGAATCCATCGGCTTCGAAAACTGGCAGGATCACGTCGACAACGGCGACATCAAGGTGTACGACAAGCAGGTACTCCTGCGCGAGAACGACTTCACGTCCTCACTGGATATTCTCCTGGATGAGCTCGAAGACGGCGACTACGACCGGTTGGTGCTCGACTCACTCGCCATGTTCGAACTGTTCTTCGAAAACGAGAAGGAGAAGCGGACGTATCTCCTGAAGTTCACCGACATCCTCAGCGACAGCGGTCTCACGACGCTGATGACCAACGAACAGGGGGCCGTCTTCCCGGACACCGAGATCGGGCTGGAGAACTATCTGACCGACGGCAACATCTACCTTATCCAGACGCCGACTGATACCGGTGTGAACAGATATGTCTGGGTCGCCAAAATGCGAAAGCAAAACATCGAGACGGACATCTATCCGATGGAGATCGACCGCGGCGGTATCGATGTCCACCAGAACGCCAGCGCCTTCTCGATGATGAGCGAGGAAGAATCACCAATTTAGCGATACAATAAAGCCATTATTACTCGGTAGAACGATGGATACAGCGGCACAGGCCGCTGTTTTCGCACGAGCGTCCTGTAGTGCGTGTTTGTCTCCTTTCAGTCGATATCACAGGCGATAGCTTTATTATCGACTGAATTTATTATTTGATAACGATGGATTCAGGGGAGATTCTTCAGACGCTTGGCAATAAATACAGTGCCGAAATCCTCGACGCGACGGACGAACCGGTCTCCGCACAGGAACTCAGCGACGAACTCGGAATCCCCATCGCGACGTGTTACCGACGCATCGACGAACTGACCGAACACGACCTCCTGGAACTACACGACAACATCCTCTCTGACGACCGCCGACGTATCAAGGTGTATCGGCGGAACGTGGACGAGGTCCGGGTCGATTTCGACGACGAACTGACTGTCCACATCGAAGAGCGGTCGGAAGTGACCAACAAACTCGACGAGGCGTGGCGGACCCTATCTGAGCGGTAGAACGCCTCTTCTCGGCGTTATCACGAAAGATATTTTCGAGCGTGGATTTAATAACGGGTTCGCTGTAGCCCTGTACAGTGCTGATGATAGAACTTCTCTATGCCATATCGACGCTGGTGTTCGTCGTGGCCGGACTGACAATGGTCGGGATGGCCATGCGGGCGTACGTCCAGACATCCCGGCAGGCGATGCTTCACCTCTCGGTGGGATTTTCGCTTGCAATCGCGGGCGCGGCCGCGACGATGATTAGCGCGTTCATCAACGACTTCGAGGGCGTACGGTCGTTGTTGCTAGTCAACAGTGGGTTGACGACGTTCGGCTATCTGTTCGTGATGTACAGTCTCGTCACGTACGAGTGAGTGTGTTTCTCGACTGCATCAGTTGACCACCCTGCCCGTGAGCGGATTTCTCTGTGACTCATCTCTCTGTCGACTCCGGTTTCAACGTCTATTTTCGTATAGACCGCCCCAGCTTGCACGCAACACGATACCTCCCGACCATACACCAGACAACCAGCTATTTCCATCGCTGATACCGACCTATAGAAGCAATTAAATCTGATTCTTAGAGGCGACGTAGCTCAGTTATCTTCTTCAGACCTAATTATATGTATTCTTCTGGTAAAAACCTCCACAGCCCCTCAGGACCCTATTATCAAGTAATATAATTTGGGGGGAGGTATTATTACTGACGAAAAGAACGGTTGGATAGGGTCAGACAGACCCGGATTAACAATGCTAACGGAACTAACGAACGACGACGACCGCGGGCAGGTCGGTATCGGCACCCTGATCGTGTTCATCGCGATGGTGCTGGTGGCGGCAATCGCTGCGGGCGTCCTGATTAACACGGCTGGCTTCCTCCAGAGCAGTGCGGAGGAGACCGGCCAACAGAGCAGTGACCAAGTGACGAACCGACTGCAGCTCGTCAACGCCGTCGGTGAAGACATTCAGTCATCCAGCAGTACAATCAACACGGTCAAGCTGACGGTGAAGAAGGCACCTGGTGCAGGGAACATTGATCTCGGCAGTACGATCGCCCAGTGGGTCGACTCCAGTGGCTCGTACGACCTCACCTACGAAGGAACCTACGACGGTGACCCGGGCGCGAGCGAGTTCTCCGTCGCTGACGTCCAGGACGATGACGGATCGATTTCGGGAAGTCAGGTTCTGAACGACCCGTCTGACCGCGCGACGATCATCTTCAGCGCCGAAGAGATCCGCGGCGGCGCTGCTGATGACGGCCTCGGTGAGGGTGAGACGGCGACGGTTCGTCTGAACACCCAGTCCGGCGGCACGACGACCGCTCGGTTGGTCGTCCCGGAGACTCTGTCTGGTAACTCCGCAGTCACCCTCTAAGGCGTCATATCTTTCAGTTTCAATTGCTGATATACTCGTAGCTTATTTCTGCCTTCTGCGTGCTTTCCACCGGTTAGCTTGCGGCACACTACTGGCTCCGACACGTAACGGTCATTTAGGAGTCCTCACACGGCCAGACGTTTTTGTTGACTACTGCTCTCAGAGATAGAATTCAGCGCTCCGTCTATTCTCGGACAAATATCTGCTTTGGCCGCTGAGACTGTTGCTTACGACGATCAGTGACTTGGTTATCAAGACGTATAATTTGAGAGGAGGTATTATTACCCATGAAAAGAGTCAACAGATAGGGTCAGACAGACCCGGATCAACAATGCTAACGGAACTAACGAACGACGACGACCGCGGGCAGGTCGGTATCGGCACCCTGATCGTGTTCATCGCGATGGTGCTGGTGGCGGCAATCGCTGCGGGCGTCCTGATCAACACGGCCGGCTTCCTCCAGAGCAGCGCCGAGGAAACCGGACAACAGAGCAGTGACCAAGTGACGAACCGACTGCAGCTCGTCAACGCCGTCGGTGAAGACATCGATTCTTCAAGCAACACGATCGACACGGTCAAGCTGACCGTGAAGAAGGCACCCGGTGCGGGCAACATCGACATCGGTAGTACGATCGCCCAGTGGGTCGACACTACTGGCTCGTACGACCTCACCTCGTCTGGCTACAGTGACATCCCGGACCCCGACGGGTCTTCCTTCGCTGTCGCTGATGTGCAGGACGACGACGACTCGATTTCAGGGAGCCAGGTCCTGAACGATCCGTCTGACCGCGCGACGATCGTCTTCAGCGCCGAGCTGATCCGCGGAAGCGGCACCGGTGATGGCCTCGGTGAGGGTGAGACGGCGACGGTTCGCCTGAACACTCAGTCCGGTGGCACGACGACCGCTCGGCTGGTCGTCCCGGAGACTCTGTCTGGTAACTCCGCAGTCAGCCTCTAAATTCGGTTATCCTTTCGGTTCGACGTAGTTCTCTTTTCGTCCACCCTGACCAGCGACGGAGTTATACGATAGCCTCACACACTAGTACCTATGGCTCGGCGGTCAGACGAACCGAATCCAGAGGAGGGCAAGGTACTCTCGCCCGAAGAGCTCGATATCGCCGACGACGAGCACGTCACTGAAATCGACGAGGGCCGCTACGTCGTTTCGTCGGACGTCCGCACTGACGACTCCTACGGGAACCACGTCTCATCGGATTCGGCGTCTGAATCCCCGCCGTCTCCTGCACCGGACCCGGAGCCGTCGACTCCCGAGTTCTCCGATGCGAACGTCCACGAGTGGCTTGCCGAACAGATGGCCGACTCGAACGCCAGATACGGCTTCGACGTGACCGCGAAGTTCGACGGCGACGTCGACCAGCAGCAGCTCGCTTCCAACGACATTGTCACTGTTTTCGAGAGCTTCATGCTCTGGTACGGTCGCCAGATGGACGGGTCGACACCGGTCGAAGAAGTGCTGGGTATTCTGCTGTCGGAATCGAACGTGCCGGTTCGCTATCCGCCGGCAGTCATCAAACAGCTCGTCCGGTCGACGCAACTGACGCCGGACGATTCTATCGCTGATCTCTTGGAAGCCGTCGAGGCCGCCGACGGTGCCGAACTCTGAGACGGGCCGCTGTAGGTCATTTCCACAACGACCACCTGCAATCGAGCAGCTATCGCGATGAACAGGGGCAGCAACCTGCCCAACCGACGAGGGATTTAAATCCGGGCACGGCAGTGTGTAGGGTAGATAATGGTCCCGCGCCATCCGCCGACGGCCGTTGCCCTGTTCGTTCTGGTAACGCTCGTCGTGACGGGACCGCTCGTCGGCGTCGACGCTGTCAGGCCACAGCCGACGACTATCGGCGACGGGACGGCGACTGTCAGTTCCGTCCAACTGCCGACGTCGGAATTACGGTTCACGGACGGCCGATTCGGCACGAACGTCGTGTATCTCAGAGTGCCCGATGCCAGCGTGTCCGTCGACTCCGTGACGGGGCGTCCGAGACTGCTGTATCAGGTCGCAGTCCCTGCGCTCGACATCTCCCTCGAAGACGAACAGGTCCTTTCGGACGGTCAGTCCGGGACGTACCGGCTCGCACCCGGTGACAGAGCGGTCACGCCGTCGTCACTGGAGCGGGACGTGTACAGGGGAACCGTCCTGCTTCGGGTCCAGAGCTTCGAAACCGCTGAGACAATCGTTGCTGAAAACGTGACAGTGCAGGTGGAGCAATGATTCGAGACATCGAACGGCTCACTGGCCGCTGTCGCCAGGTCGGAACGGCAATCTTCGGTGACCGCTACGGCTATGTCCTCTGGCTCGGCCTGCTCGTGACGTTCGGACTCTACTGGCGCGTTGGCATTTTCGTCACCGACACGTACACCACTGCCAACGCCCTCGTCGCTGTCTCGAACGGGCACCTCCACATCGTAGAGACGCCGTACTCCCTGACACTCGGCGCGCAACCGGGTCTGCACGAGGCCGGCGGCAGGCTTTACGGACGCAACTACGGCCAGATACTTCTGGCTGTCCCGCTGGTCTGGGCGTTGCAAGCGCTGTCCGTGCTCATTACACCCCGGCTACTGCTCCTTGGACTCTGGTCGGGCACTGCGCTCGTCTTCGTGGCTCACGTCAGCGTGCTCGGACAGCGCCACACCAGTATCACCAAGCGCACAACTCTGTGGGTCGGTAGCGGTCTGGTTGCGGTCCTGTTTCTGATCGGTGCGCTGACAGCGACAGCCCTCCCGGACACTTCGCTCCCAATAGCCGCGTTCCAGATATCGACGATGCTCGCAGCAGCGACGACCAGCGTCGTCCTCTACCGCCTCGTCGGAATCTGGCACGACCGCTCAGTCGCCCTGGCGGCTGGTGTCGCAATCGGTATCGCCTCGTCTGTCGGGTTCTGGGCTTCGCTTCCGAAACGGCACGTTCTGGTAGGGCTATTGACACTGACGACGGTGTATCTGTTCGCTCGGAGCCGAGTTGCGTATGCCGACGCCGAATTTCGGCTCGGGCTGGGTTTTCGTGCCGGCGCGTACATCGCCGCTGGTCTAGTAACCTGGACCCACGCCTTCGAGGGCTTTTTCCTCGTGGTGACGCTGGCTCTCGTAGACCTTGTCACTGCAAGGCGAAACTCGCTTCTCCATCTGGCCGTTGCCGCCCTCGCGCTCTTCCTCGGCTCGCTCCCGATGCTCGTGACGAACTTCCTTATCTCTGGTAACCCGGTCAAACCGCCGCGGTTGCTCTCCGCCGTCGGGGGTGCGAACGTCGAATTCACACCTGAGACCGGCGGCGATGCCGGAACCGGTGGCGGTAGCGGCACTGGCGGCACTGAGGGTGCCGGAACGGACGGTGGGACTGGCGGGGGTTCCGACGGGAGTGATGGCGGGTCTAGTGGTGGCAGTGATTCCACAGGGGCGGACAGTGATACCGGAACGCCGATCATAACACCGATTCTCGGCCTGTTCGACCGGATCATGGGACCTGCGGCCCCCGCGATGGTGTTCGTTTCGGATGCGGTCAGCCGTGGTCTCGACGTCCTGGCTACGCCCGAGCGACTGTCACAGATTTTCCTGCGGAGCGGCTCCGCGCCACAGATCAACTACACCCCGAACTCCTACGAGGCGATCGAACTCACGATGGTCGAGGCCGTCCCGCTTTTCGGCGCGGTCGCGGCACTCCCCGTGGTTCTAGTCCGGTCAGCTGTTCAGCGGATGCGGCAGTGGAATGTCCGTCCGTCGTACTATTCCCCCCGAACCCAGACCGATATGCTCGTTGCGACCCTCGCAACTGTGTTCACGCTCGTCTATCTGAGCCGCCTGCCACTGCACACACAGCTCACTGTTCGATATCTGCTGCCGACGGTCCCGCTGATCATGTACGGCGTCGTTCGGATTCCGGCGGTCCACGAAACCGTCAGCGACGCGAAGCGGTGGCTCGCCGGCGGGTACGCTGCGAGTACAATTGGTGGTCTCCTCATCGGACTCGGCGTCGTTGCCGGACTTGATCTGGCGCTCGGGGAAGCGGTACAGTTCCACGCACTCCTCAATCTCGGTGGTGCTGGTGTCTGTGCTGGGACTGTACTGGGCCGCACACTCGTTCCCGACCGCGTCCCGTCCAGAGTAGTCGCACTGGGTCTGGCGCTCCCGGCGGGGCTGACGACAGCGTACCTCCTCCTCTCGGGGCTCGTGTACTTCCAGTATGGCCCCTTCGCGCTCGATTTCATTCGCGTTCTCACACCGCATCTCCCCGCGGTGTAACTGGGTTTCGGGACCCACCGATATCACACGCGATAATTTACGGGACACCTTTATCTAACTCATCACGATATGTAGGCTTGATAGGCATGCCAGACGTACTGATCGCCGACGATTCAGAGTTTATGCGTAACCTCCTCCGCGAGATTCTCGAAGAAGACCACGAGATTGTTGGGGAGGTCGAGAACGGTGTCGAAGCTGTCGAAGTGTTCAAAGAAGAAGGGCCAGACCTGGTGATGATGGACATCGTGATGCCCATCCGGGATGGCATCGAGGCCACGGACGAGATCAAATCTTCCAATCCCGATGCGAACGTCATCATGTGTACAAGTGTCGGCCAGGAAGAGAAAATGAAGGAGGCAGTGAAAGCGGGGGCTGACGGATACATCACCAAGCCGTTCCAGAAACCCAGTGTGATGGAGGCCATCGAGGACGTCGTCCCCTCATAGATGAACGTCGATATTCAGTCGCTCGGTACGTTCAACCAACTCGCTCACGAGGGGGCCGAACAGGCCACGCAGTCGATGGGCCAGATGACGGGCATCGATGCCGTCGTCGACGTAACCAAGATAACGCTGCTCGACAGAGCAGATGTCGGCGAGGAACTGGCCGGCCGTGACTTCGTCGGCGTCCAGTTCTCTTTCGATGGCGTTCTGGAGGGCGATACCGTTCTTGCCTTCGACGTAGACAGCGCCGGCACGATCACCGAGGAGATGATGCCCGGTAGCAGCGACGACGAGGCGATGGCCAGGAGTGGCATCGAGGAGATCGGCAACATCATGATGAGCGGTTTCATCGACGGTTGGGCCGACTACGTCGGTGCGACCATCGATCACTCGCCGCCGGAGTACATCGAGGAGTCCGGCGGTGACGTGCTTCCCGATGCACCCGAGAACGGCGACCACCAGCAGGTGTTCGTGTTCAAATCGGAGATCGAATGGATCGACGAGTCGGTGAACTTCTACATCTACATGCTCCCTGAGTACGAAGCGCTCACGGAGATGATGATGGACCACGTCGACACGGACGGCGACGCCATCCCCATCGACAAGCTCCAGACGTTCAACGAGATGACGACTAGCGGCACCCAGAAAGCCGCTGACAACGTCGAGATGATGACCGGCATCCCGACCGAGTCGGAGGTGACTCAGATCAGTTTCGCCCCCATCGAGGACGTGCCAAAGCAGATCGGCACGGACACGTTCGTCGGGACGGTCGTCGAGTTCACCGGGACGCCCAGTGGCTACCTCATGGTGCTGTTCGACGAGGTCTCCGCGATCAACGTCGCAGAGGCGATGATGCCCATCGAGATGGACAGCGACGAGCTAACCGACCAGCACAAGGCCGCCATCGAGGAACTGGGGAACATCATGACGAGCGGGTTCGTCGACGGCTGGGCGAACGTCCTCCAGACGTCAGTCGAGCACACGCCGCCGCGGGTCGTGCACGACATGGGGCGGGCGATTATGGACCCGCTGGCGGCGCAGGTCGGACAGTATCAGGAGCACGCGTTCATCATCGACTCCCAGATGCGGACCGACGACATCGAGTTCCAGGCTGAGATTCACGCCCTGCCCAACGAGAAAGAGTTACGCGCCGCCCTCGACGACCTCGATGTCGAGCGGGCGACCGAGACGGGCGCGGACGTCGAACAGATATTCAAATAATGAAAGTATACGATGGTAGCCAAACAGAGAGTCCCGAACAAAGTACGCCCGAGCGCATCAAAGTCGGCATCGCGGAGTACAAAGTGACCACAGAGCCGGCTGTGCTGACCACGAGCGGGCTGGGCTCCTGTATCGGTATCGCGGTATACGACACCCGTAACACGGTGGCCGGGCTCGTTCACGTCATGCTTCCGTCGGCGGCTGATATCGACGGCGGCAACCATGCGAAGTTCGCGGACACGGGCATCGAAGTGCTCATCGAGGCCATGGCGGATGCCGGGGCGTCGACGGAGGCGATGGAGGCCAAAATCGCCGGCGGGAGCGATATGCTCGACTTCTCCGAGAACGGCTCCTCTATCGGTTCGCGAAACGCCAAGAAGGTGCGCGAGACGCTGGATGCACACGGCGTTCCCGTTGTCGGCGAAGACCTGGGTGGCGACCACGGCCGGTCCGTCAAACTAGAAGCGGACACCGGCAATTTCATCGTCAAAAGCGCGAACACGGATTCGATAACGCTGTGACGTCTGCGAGCAGGACTCGTGCGCGACTCCGGACGTCAGACGGGTGACTGCCGTTCGTCTGCCGGGGGCGCACTGACACACTCTGTTCCCCGATCTTCCGTCCGAAATTAATCTGAAATGTAATGGGCTAGTACTTGAATAGTTAATTTACTGTATCTGAGCCGGGAAAATGGGGTATTATTATCAAATATGATACGCTAAGGGGAATATTCAAGAGTAGAAACAGCATGAGATACAAGAGATGAGTAGTCTCGCTCTCGTGCCGCTGGCTCCAGCCGTCTCACCGGAACTGGTTGGACTGGCACCCGCCCTCTTTGTCTTGCTGACCGGCGGGCTGGTCGGTATGAGCATCAAGAATATGTTCGATTCGATCCTGTCGGACGACGAGAGCGGGGATGCGAGCGAGGACGGCGGTGGCGGCGAGATGGCCGACGGCGGCGGTCTGATGGCTGACGACGGCGGTGGCGGCGACGACCTCGGCGGTCTGGGTGGGCTCGACGACGGTGGCGACGACATGGGTGGGTTCGGTGACGACGAGTTCGGCGACATGGAAGACGCGAGCGGACCCGACACCGACGAACTGGAACACCGTCTCGACGAACTGGAAAACGAGGTCGGTAGCCTCTCTTCGACGGTCAACACGGTTCGGACAGAAAACGAGAGCATCTCCGAGTCCGTCGAAGAGACCGAGGAGAACGTCCGGAAGCTGCTCGATATCTACGAGATGGTCACCCGTGGCGTCAACCCCTTCGCCGACGACGTCGACGGCGGTATGGGCGGCATGGGCGAAGGCGGCGGCTCTTTCGGCCTGTTCGACGACGACGGGAGCGACGATACAGAGGAGGACATCGACGACGACGTCGCCAACGCCGACGCAGAGGGCTTTTTCGACGAAGACCTGACGGAGGACACTGGCGGCGACATGTCGATGGACGACGGCGGTGTCGACGACATGTTCCCCGACGACGGTGGCGACGACATGGGCGACTTCGAGGACGACGGCGGGTCGTTCGACGAGGAGTTCGACGACTTCGACGACACGGAGGACGACATGAGCATGGACGATGGGATGAGCATGGACGATGGGATGAGCATGGACGACGGGGAGAGTATGGACGAGGACAGCGACGACGGCGACGGCGGCAAATCGTTCGCAGAGCTCAAAGACGAGTACGAGTCCGGCGACGCCGAGTGGGCCGAGGGCGAGGAACCCGAGGAAGAAGCGGACGACGACGATGACCTGCTCGGCGAAGGCGATGACGACCTGCTGGGCGAGGAGGACGATATGCTGGGCGAGGAGGATTCGGACGACGATATGGGCGGGCTGGAAGACGACGACCTCTTCGACGAGGTCATCGAGGACGACGGGAGTGACGAGGCCGAGGCGGCTACGGAAGCCGAACCGGAACCGGAGCCAGAGCCGGAACCCGAGCCAGCCGTGGAACCGGAACCCGAGCCAGCCGTGGAACCGGAGCCCGAGCCCGAGCCGGAACCGGAACCGGAGCCCGAGCCCGAGCCGGAACCGGAGCCCGAGCCAGAGCCGACCGCCACGCAAACGGACACGGCAGCCGCCGGCAGCGGCGATGAATCAACGGTAGACGACAGCTCGGCCGCAGATGCGGACGACGACGGGAAACCGTACCTGGCGACGATGCCGGAAGGGTTCGCGGCGGACCTCATCATCGTCGAGTGGCTCGAGTTCCTGGTCCAGCACTCGGGCTACCGTGAGACGGCTCGCGCTATCGACTACTACGAGACTATCGACTGGATCGACGAGTCGGTCGCGGACCAGCTCAAGGAGTACCTCCGCGGCTTCAACGACGTGAACGACACCGGGGATGGGCTGTCTATCGACCACCACACGGAGAGCCTGCACTACATCTCGCAGCTTGACAGTGACAGCGGGGCTGACGCCGTTGCGCTCTCGAAACTGGTCGGTGGAGGTGGTTCCGATGGGATTCAGCGTTAGCGGCTCGGCAGCCGTCATCTTCGTGGCCGCGTTCATCGGCTTCGGAATGTTCTACTCCGCGACCGCGAACAGCTTCGAGCGCGTCAACGACGCTCGCGAGGACCAGCGAGACCAGCTGCTCGACCAGCAAAACACCGACATCTCGCTTGTCTCGGCGACATGGAACGCGAGCGGCAGCGAGAATCTCGTCGTGACCGTCGACAACACCGGCTCCGAGACGCTGTCGGTCGAAGCAACCGACCTGCTGGTCGACAACGACTATCAGGCGGGCTATGACACGACCGTTGACACCGACCCCTCGACGGATATCTGGGCGTCACAGGAGCGGTTAGAGATTACCGTCACCTCACTCAGTAGTCAACCCGACCGGGTGAAAGTCGTCACCGAGAACGGCATCGCCGAAACGATGGTGGTGAGCTAACATGGCGAGCGTTTCCGTCTCTCACCTGATCCTGTTCATCGCGTCGATGGCTATCGCCGCGAGCGTGGCCGGCGTCTTTACGAGCAGTATCGGCGAGCTGAGCAACGCTGTCTCGGAACAGGGGCTGGACGTGAGTAGCGACGTTCGGACCGATGTCGAAATCATCTCCGACAGCGGCAGCAACACCATCTATGATAACGGCGCAAACACAATCACGATTCACGTCAAAAACACCGGCTCAGAGACGTTAGCGCCAGTCCCCGGGCAGATAGATGTGTTCGTCGATGGGGCCTTCACCAGTGACTACACGGTGACGCTGGAGCCGGACGGCGGTAACAGCTGGCGGCCCGGTGAAGTCGTTCGCATCGACATCAACGGCAACCTTGACGGTGGCGACCACCGCCTCAAGCTGATTGTCAACGGCGACGAGGAGGTGTTCGAGTTCAACACATGAGTATCGCAAGTACTGACCTATTCTCGCTCGGACTGGACGATCACGACCGACTGAACAAGGAACTGGGCGGCGGTATCCCGCCCGGCAGTATCATCCTCGTCGAGGGTGACTACGGGGCCGGCAAATCCGCCATGAGCCAGCGGTTCACCTACGGCCTTTGTGAGGAGGGCCACGAAGTGACCTACCTCTCGACGGAACTCACCGTCGGGAGCTTCCTCGACCAGATGCACTCGCTGTCGTATGACATGGTCGACCACATCCTCGACGAGGACGTGCTGTTCCTGCACGCCGACATCGGCGAGTCGAACGCGCTCACCGGCGGTGACGAACAGTCCGAGCGGAAGGAACTCCTCAAGCGGCTGATGGAGGCTGAAGTGATGTGGGACGCCGACGTCGTCGTCATCGACACGTTCGACGCCATCCTCCGGAACGACCCCAAGTTCGAAGCCCTCGTTCGGCAAAACGAGGAACGACAGGCCGCACTGGAGGTCATCTCCTACTTCCGGGACGTCATCTCACAGGGCAAATGCATCATGCTCACCGTCGACCCGTCGACGCTGGACGAGGAGGCTATCGGTCCGTTCCGGGCCATCGCCGACGTGTTCATCGAACTGGAGATGATCGAGGTCGGCAACGACGTGCGCCGGCAGATCAACGTCCTCCGATTCGCCGGCATGGGCGAACAGGTCGGTGACACCATCGGGTTCTCGGTCCGCTCGGGAACCGGCATCGTCATCGAATCGCGCAGCGTCGCCTAGAGGTGATATAAGATATGACAGACCACGGACGTGCGAAACCGTCGGACGAACTTCGGCAGATGGCAGCGCGGCGGCCCCACCTGCGGGACCACCTGAAGAAGTTCAAGCAGATCACCGGTGAGTTCCCAATGCTCATCGACGAGGCCGACGACGAGTACGAGACGAACCGGCCGAACGTGCTCTACCCGGTCGGCGGCCCCATCTTCTGTCATATCTACGGCGACGTGGGCCAGGACATGAAGTACTACGCCATCGAGCCGGAACTCGACGAGGACGAGCGGGCCGTCTTCGGAAAGGTCCGGAACCGTCTGCTCCAGCGCAGCGTCAACAAGCCCGCGCCCGAAAACGAGGCCCAGTTCGACGACCGTATCGAGGAACTCCTGCAGGAAACCACCAAAGTCCGAGACGAAGACAGCGACAGCGGCGTCCTCACGCGCCTGTCGAACCTGACCGACGTGAACAGCGTCGAGGTCACACAGGAGACCTACGAGAACATCCTCTACCGGCTGAACCGCGACATCGTCGGCCTCGGCCCGCTCGAACCGGTCATGCGCGACCCGGCCAACGAGGACATTCACGTTATCGGCCGCAGCGAATGTCACGTCGACCACGGGGTCTACGGGATGCTCGAAACCACTGTCGAGTGGCAGAGCGAGGAGGCCTTCGACCAGTGGCTCCGCAACATGGGCGAACGGATGGGTGACCCGGTCTCTGACTCGGACCCTATCGTCGACTCGACGCTGCCGGACGGGTCGCGTCTGAACCTTATCTACTCCGACGACGTGAGCCTCAAAGGCCCGTCGCTCACCATCCGTCAGGGCGACGACGTTCCGCTCTCGATTTTCCAGATTACCAAGTGGATGACGCTGTCGCCGCAACTGGCCGCGTATCTCTGGCTCTGTCTGGAGAACGAACAGACGGTGTTCGTGGTCGGGGAGACGGCGTCCGGGAAGACGACGACGCTGAACGCCATCACCTCGTTCATCCCCGACGACGCGAAGATCTACACCGCGGAGGACACCGCCGAGGTGCTGCCCCCGCACAACACCTGGCAGCAACTCCTCACTCGTGAGGGCGAAGACGAGGGGACCAGTATCGACATGTTCGACCTCGTCGCCGCTGCACTGCGTTCCCGCCCCGACTACATCATCGTCGGGGAGGTTCGTGGTGAGGAAGGACGGATGGCGTTCCAGGCCGCCCAGACCGGCCACCCGGTGATGCTGACCTTCCACGCGAGCGACATCGTCTCGATGATTCAGCGCTTCACCGGCGAACCGATCAACGTCCCCGAGACGTTCATGGACGTGGCCGACGTGGCGCTGTTCCAGAACCGCGTCAAGCAGGGCGATCAGGTCCTGCGCCGCGTGACGAGCGTTCAGGAGATCGAGGGGTACTCGAAGGAGATGGACGGTGTCGTCACCCGGCAGGTGTTCAACTGGGACCCCGTCGAGGACGAGATCATCTTCCAGGGGATGAACAACTCCTTCGTCCTCGAAGAGCAGATCGCGACCCTCCTGGGGTACGAGGACACGCGTGACATCTACGACGACCTCCAGTTCCGTGCTGACATGATCGAGCGGGCCATCCAGGAGGGGATTCTGGGGTATCACGAAGTCAACGACTTCATCTCGGACTTCCAGCGTGACGGCGTCGAAGGGATTCCGTTCAACATCGCCAGGCCTGACTAACGATGGCACAGGGCGAAGCCGAAAGCGGACTCGACCTGACGATATCCGAGACGATCCAGTCGCTCGTGGAGTCCTACCGCCAGATGACGATCCCGCTGGAGCGGTATCTCTTCCTCATCCTGCTACCAGCCGTCGCCTTTTTCGTTATTTCGACGGTCGTCGCCTTGCTGCTGGATCAACCCCTTGCGGTCCGAGCACCGATTCCCCTGCTTGGATTTCTGGTGATGGCGTCGGCGATTTTCTACCCAAAGATCCTCCTGAGCCAGCGCAAACGCGAACTCAACAACCGGTTTCACCTGCTTATCACGCACATGACCGTGCTCGCGACGACGAAAATCGACCGCATGGAAGTGTTCCGAACGCTGGCCGAGGAAGACGAGTACGGCGAACTCGCGATGGAGATGCACCGCATCGTCCAGCTAGTCGACACCTGGAACCTGAGTCTCGACGACGCCTGCCGTCGCCGGGCCAAACAGGTCCCGAGCCGCGCAGTTTCGGACTTCTTCGACCGCCTCGCGTACACGCTCGGGGCCGGACAGGGACTCGACGATTACCTCCTGACTGAACAGGAGCAGATCATCCAGCACTACTCGACGGTGTACAAGAGCTCGCTCGACAGCCTGGAAGTCATGAAGGACCTCTACCTCTCGATGATTCTGTCGATGACGTTCGCGCTGGTGTTCGCCGTCGTCCTGCCGGTGCTGACCGGAACGAACCCGACGATGACCGTCAGCGCCGTCATCGTGATGTTCGTGTTCGTCCAGACCGGCTTCTACCTCGCCATCCGCTCGATGGCCCCCTACGACCCGGTGTGGTTCCACCCGGTCGACTACCCGTCGCCGATCGAGTCCAAACTCAACAAATCGATGGTCGCCGGCGTGGGACTGTCGATGCTGCTCGTGTTCATCACGCTTGGGGGGATGCTCGGCATCTCGCCGATCACGCTGAACGACCTCTTTTTCATGTTCGACGAGGTGCCGCTGCCGCTGTACGCCGCCGCGCCGATCACGCCGATGCTCATCCCCGGCATCGCCTTCCGACAGGAAGAACAGCGCATCAAGGACCGGGACTCCGAGTTCCCGAACTTCATCCGTGCGCTCGGGGCGACCGAGGGCGCGAAGCAGTCGACGACCGGTGCGGTGCTTCGTACCCTCCGCAAGAAGGACTTCGGCGCGCTCTCGCCCAACATCGATAATCTCTACAAACGACTGAATATGCGGATCGAGCCGACCTCTGCCTGGCGCTTTTTTACCGCCGACTGTCGCTCCTATCTCATCCAGACCTTCTCCGAGATGTACCTCATCGGCCGCGAGATGGGTGGATCGCCAAAGCAACTGGGCGAGCTTATCTCCGAGAACATGAATCAGGTGCTGCAACTCCGCCAGAAGCGCAAGCAGGCGGCAACGACGCTTGTGGGCCTCCTCTACGGGATGACCGCCGCGTCGACCTTCGCCTTCTTCATCGGCCTGCAGGTCGTCAACATCCTCGCTGATATGTCGCTCAACCTGAGCACCGGGAGCCGGCTCGACGCTGCCTCGCTTATCAACACTAGCGTCTACAACATCCCGCTCATCGAGTTCCTGCTGATCATCATTATCATGTTCGGCGCGATGCTGTCGTCGTTGATGATTCGGACTGTCGATGGCGGCCACAACGCCAACACGTACATGCATTTCGTGGTGCTCTCGTGGATCGGTGCTATTACTGGGACGTTCACGAAGTGGCTGGTGTCGCAGTTCCTCGCAATCTGAAGTACCTTTTTACTGCAGGGGGTTTCCTCGCGCCTGCGGCGCTGCGGGAACCCCCTGCAGTAAAAATCTACGCTAAAAACAACCTCCGAGTCGCGGCCTGCGGCCGCGCTCGGAGTGAAACCGCTCGCTCCGTTCGCGGTACAGTAACAGCGCTACAACCGCCGGCAAACCTGCCCTTCCCCGGGTCGCGCCACGCAGGGCGCTCCCGGCCCACAGAATCATGACATCTATTCCCGACCCACAGCACCGCAAGTACCGAGACAGCTACCCCTCGAAGCCGTCTTCCCAGCGGAACATGCCGTCTTGCTGGATGACTTCGCCGTCGACTTCGAGGTGCGACCCCTCGCCCATCGTCGTGATGAGGTCCTCGTGGACGGCGCTGTCGTTGCCGGACTCGCCCTCGGGCAGGCAGGCATCGTACGCGCGGCCGAGCGCGAGGTGGACTGTCCCGCCCATCTTCTCGTCGAAGAGGATATTGTCGGTGACGCGGTCGACGCCGCGGTTCATCCCGATACCGAGCTCGCCCAGTTGGCGCGAACCGCCGTCGGTCCCGATGATTTCGCCGATGACACCCTCGCCCTGTTCGGCCGCCCAGTCGACGACAACGCCGTCCTTGAACGTCAGCTCGACGTTTTTCACCCGGCGGCCCTGTATCGTCATCGGCACGTCGAAGGTGACGACGCCGGCGGTGTCGTAGGGCGCGGTGAACACCTCGCCGGAGGGGAGGTTGTGGGAGTCGTAGGCCACGCTGGCGGCGGAGTTGACGGCGATACGGCCGTCGATGTACAGCGTGATGTCCGTCCCGTCGGCCACGATTCGGACCTCTTTGCCGTCGTCGAGGATATCCTTCAGTTGGGCCTGCTCCTCCGCCAGCGCCTCCCAGTCCCGGAGCGTTGCGTCGTAGACGAAGTCTTTGTAGTCAGCGTAGGCCATCCCGGCCTGCTGGGCCATCGCCCGCGTCGGGTGCTGGGTCGACACCCAGTCGGTGTCCAGCCGGGCCTCTCTGATTGCCTGTCGCGCCGTCGAGTACGCCTGTCGCTGGTCGCTGTCCACGTCGGCCGTCTCGGTAGTGTTCCGCGACCCTTTCAGGAACAGCACGCTGTCGGCCCGTTCGTACAGCGCCAGTTCGTACTCGGGGTTCTCGGTGAATGACCCGTCGTGGGCCCCCAGATAGGCCCGCGTGAGTTCGTCCGACTGGTACGTCGACAGGAGGTTCGCGCCGCGGTCGCCAAGCTGCTCGGCCACAGCGACTGCGAGATCGTGTGCGCCGTCCTCGACAGCCACGACCACGTCGTCGCCCGCGTCGATGCGAGCGCTCCAGTCGACGAGAATCCTGGCGTGTTCGCGTATGCGGTCGTCCATATTCTCACCAAGAGTGGCCGGAACAAAACGGCGGTGGTCCCGGGATTACAACGGACGATGTGATTGTATTCCGTGGATTTTTTGCGTTCCAGAGCCGGAGTATCCGGTGCAGTACGGGACAGGACTCGTGGCAATTGCTGGCTCCCACGACCGCTTCCGAGACGGTCGGCCGGGGCGGTACCATGACTGACGACGGCACGGATGGTGTTCGTGCCACGCTTTTCTGTCGAACCGCAATCCCTACCTGTTCGGTCAGCGACTCCCCGGTATGGAACTTGGCGTCATCGGACTCGGACGCATGGGCCGCATCGTGGTCGACCGCGTGCTCGAAGCCGGCCACGAGGTCGTCGTCTTCGATATCGACGAGAAGAGCGTCGTCGACGCAGCTGAAGCCGGTGCACAGCCGGCATCGTCCATCGCCGACCTCGCGGCGAAACTCGGCTCGGAGAAACGAATCTGGCTGATGGTCCCAGCCGGGGACCCGGTCGACGCCGCGCTGGATGAACTGGCCCCATCACTGGACGATGACGATATCGTGGTCGACGGCGGTAATTCCTACTTCGAGGACTCGGTTCGCCGTGCCGAGTCGACCGATGCGGCCTACCTCGACTGTGGCACCTCCGGCGGCCCCGCCGGTGCGGAGCTGGGCTTCTCGCTGATGGTCGGCGGCCCGCAGTGGGCCTACGACGAACTGGTTCCCGTCTTCGACGCCGTCGCGACCGGCCCCGACGGCCACGACCGGATGGGGCCGGCGGGGTCGGGCCACTACGTCAAGATGGTTCACAACGGGGTCGAGTACGCGCTGATGCAGACCTACGGCGAGGGCTTCGAACTGCTGGCTAACGGCCGGTACGACCTCGATCTGGAATCGGTCGCAAACACCTGGAACAACGGGGCCGTCATCCGCTCGTGGCTGCTGGAGCTCTGCGAGGAAGCGTTCCGCGAGGAGGGCAACGACCTCGGCGACGTGGCCGACCGCGTCGAAGGCGGGTCGACTGGGACGTGGACCGTGCAAGAAGCGCTCGAACAGGAGGTGCCGATCCCGCTCATCTACCAGTCGTTGGCCGAGCGGTTCGGCTCGCGAGCCGACGACGGCCGCTTCTCGCGCCGCCTCGCCAGCCGCCTCCGATACGGCTTCGGTCGCCACGACGTCCCACGTCGGACGTGAGTGTGCTACCGTATCGCTTCAGAACTCGCTTGCCTGAGCGGTACCCTTTGCGAGCACCGTTGTCTGATCGTCCCCGTGCCAAACGAGGCTGACTTCAGCTCCGTCCTCGACGCTAACGCGTGACTGGTCGCCGGCGGTCACCTCGCCGTCGTCATCGTCCCACCCCACTGTTCGTCCGTCCGCCACTTCGATAGTGAGTTGCTCTGCACTGATCGTATCACCACCGTCATGTGTCACGACGGCAACGACGCCGTCTGTCGTCTCCTCGTACTCGAACGTGAACGAGGCCTGCGGGGCCACAGCTACGTCGCCGCCACTGCTACCCATGCCCAGTACGAAGGACGCAATTATCGCCGCGACGATGATGATGATCGGAATCAGGATGAACAGGACAGCCACGCCGACGCCCAGTCCGACGAGTACCTTTCCGGCGGTACCGAGATCGTTCCACGAATCTTTTAGTCCCACGACACACTCCATTAATTGATAGTACTAAACACTGTGGAAATTAATCGCCCGTCGCCGGGCACACAGTCGTCTGGTGGCCGGGCCGTTCGCGGGCGGCTGCGGGTGAAACAACAGCTAATTAAACCAGTATTCCATAGCCGGACACATGGTAGAACTCGTTGGACTCGCCGCCGGGGCCACGCTCACCCTGATAGTGGTCGCGCTCCACTACGCCAAAGGGACCGGTTGGGAGGCACCGGAAGACATCTCCCAGGAGGTCCTCGAGCAGCGGGCCGCGACAGTCCCCGAGACGGACTTCCCGGAGCCGTACAACCGCTCTATCGGTGGTGGCGGTGCCACAGCGATTCCGGCTGGTGAGGCCGAAGGCGAACTCGGCGAAGGCGAGGAGGCCGAAGAGGAGGACGAGGGCTTCGACCCCGACGACATCGCCGAGGACGAGGTCGAGTACTACGAGATCGAATTCGCCAAGGAGGGTGAAACGATCGAGGTCGCCAACAACGAGCCGCTCCTTGACGCCGGCGAGGAGGAAGGCTGGGACCTCCCCTATGCCTGCCGCGAGGGCCAGTGTATCTCCTGTGCCGGCCACATCGAGGACGGCCCGGCCGAGGACTACATCCGCCACAGCAACAACGATTCGCTGATGGATGACGACATGGAAGAGGGGTACTGCCTGACCTGTGTCGCCTATCCGACCAGCGACTTCACCCTCGAAACCGGCGAGTCACCTTGACGCTGCGGTTCACAACCGTTAAGACGGACAGTCTGATAGCACTTTTCGTGGGCGGCTAGTTCAGCGGACAGAACGCCTGGTTCCGGACCAGATGGTCGGGGGTTCAAATCCCTCGCCGCCCGCTATTTTGCGGCCACACTGTGACCGATACGTCTCGTCCTACAGCTCTAGACAGCGGCAGGACTGCACGGCAATCGCCGCAACGTCCTTGAGGTTCCGACACAAGGTACGAACACATGCGTGTGCTCGTTATGGGTGCGACCGGATTCATCGGACAGCGACTGGTTCATACCCTGGCCGAAGCGGGCCACGAGGTGGTGGCGTTCTCCCGGAGCGCGAGCGAGGAATCCTTTCCCGACGGCGTCGAGCCGTTCGAGGGCGATCTCGGCGACCCAGACTCCCTCGATGGCCTCTGTGACGATATCGACGTTGCGTACTACCTCATCCACTCGCTCACGTCCGAGAACTTCGCCGAGTTAGACCGTCGCTACGCCCGCCGGTTCGCCGACTCGGCGTCGGCTGCGGGGGTCGACAGGGTCGTCTATCTCAGCGGCATCAGCGGTGACGAGGAGAACCTCTCGCCTCATCTGGCGTCGCGGCGCGAAGTCGAGTCGGTGCTCGCAGAAGGGTCGTTCGATCTGACAGTGCTCCGGGCGGCGGTCATCATCGGCCCGGAAAGTGCGAGCTTCCGGATCGTCGACGACCTGACCGACCGCCTGCCGCTGATGCTCGTCCCCAAGTGGGTCCGAACGCCGTGTCAGCCCATCGGCGTCGACGACGCAATCAGCTACCTCGTGGAGCTACTCGGTGCCGACGAGACCCGCGGCGAGACCTACGACATCGGCGGGCCGTCGGTGTGGTCCTACGAGTCGCTGCTGAAACTCACCGCCGCGGAGAAGGGCAAGCGGGTGTTTATCATTGCCGTGCCGGTGATGACGCCGGGCCTGTCCTCGCACTGGCTTCGCTTCACGACAGACGTACAGTACGCCATCGCGCGGCCGCTGGCCGAGAGTATGCGGAACCCGGTCACGGTTGACCCGGAGATGGACCTGCAGGACGTCGTGCCGATTGACCAGACGCCGATCAAGGACGCCGTTCGGCGGTCGCTGATGGCATCGTAGGCCCTGCGGGACTGTTTTGGGGCTGTGCGGTGCAGACGTAGCTATGCCCGAATCGGTCGCCGTTACTGGTGGCAACGGCCGCGTCGGCCAGCACGTCCTCGAACACCTGACTGCAGCGGGGTATCGAACGGTCAACCTCTCCCGTGGGAAACGGGAGGAAGACCATTCGGACGCATACGTCAGGACTGACCTGCTCGATGCGGGCGAGGTCTACGGCGCACTCGCAAAATCCGGCCCCGACGCGGTCGTCCATCTCGGGATGATTCCCACGCCCGACCACACGCCGGGGTACCGGACCTACGAGAGCAACGTCATGTCCAGCTATCATGTGCTGGAGGCGGCCGGCGAACTGGGTGTCGATACGGTTGCCCTGGCGTCGAGTTTCAGCGCTATCGGCGGCGGGTTCGAATCAGACCCCATCACAGTCGACTACCTTCCGATCGACGAGGACCACCGCCTCACGCCGTCGAACCCGTATGCAATGGGGAAACAGGCACTGGAGATCACCGCCGACGGGTTCGCTCGCCGGAGTGCGGACGCCCCGGACACTATCACGTCGCTTCGGCTTCCGTGGGTCGTCGACGACGACCTGGCCAGGGAGACGTTCGTCGAGGCAGACCGGACACTCACCGGGTCTCGGGCGTCACCGCACTTCCACACCCAGCGGAACACGCTGTACGCGTACGTCCACACCACCGACGCCGTTCGGCTCGTCGAGCGGGCCGTCGCGGCGTCGTTCGACGGCCACGAACGCGTCTGGGTCTCGGCACCAGATACGAGCGCCGAGACGCCGAGCGCCGAACTCGCGGCGGAACTGTACCCTGATGCTGACTACCGGGGGCCGACAGCCGACGACGAGAACCCGTATGCGACGCTCATCGACACGACGAAAGCCGAGCGGCTGCTCGACTGGGAGCCGACTTGGAGCTGGCGACAACTGGCGTGAAGTCAGCGGCGGCCCGCGCATCGATCCGGACGCCGCCATTACCACGCCGCATGTAGCGGCCGTTTCATCCGGAACACGTTGCTAAAATGTAATGTGTATGTAACTAACATGCATGAGTGACGCCGAACAGCCGTCAGAGAGCGAGACACACGACCATCACGAGCATCACGACCACGAGGGGCCGGGCTATGCCACCCCGCAGGCGGCCATCGAGGAGGCCGAGCGCGAACGGACCGCCTACGTGATGGGGCTGCACGTCGGCCAGGACGTCGACGCGCCGGACTTCCTGGCCGTCGTCGACGTAGACCCCGACTCAGACACGTACAGTGAAATCATCAACCGGGTCCAGATGCCGAACAAGGGCGACGAACTCCACCACTTCGGGTGGAACGCCTGCTCGTCGTCGTGCCACATGGAGGGGTTGGAGCGCCGACACCTCGTCATTCCCGGCCAGCGCTCCTCGCGCATCCACATCGTCGACACGAAGGAGCGCCGCGACCCCGAACTGACGAAAGTCATCGAACCGGAGGCGGTGTACGACCACGACCTCTCCGCGCCCCACACCGTCCACTGCATCCCCGACGGTGAGATTCTCATTTCCATGCTCGGCGATGCCGACGGCGACCTCCCTGGCGGCTTTCTGGAACTGAACGACGACTTCGAGGTGCAGGGCCGATGGGACCCGCCCGGCGAGATCGAGATGAACTACGACTACTGGTACCAGCCCCGCCAGAACGTGATGCTGTCGACGGAGTGGGCGGCCCCGAAGACGTACTACCCCGGCTTCGACCTGGACGATGTCGAGGACGGCAAGTACGGCCAGCGGCTCAACTTCTGGGACTGGGAGGCCGGCACCGTCGAGCAGACCATCGACCTCGGCGAGGACGGCCTGATTCCGCTAGAGGCCCGCTTCCTGCACACGCCCGAGAGCACGCACGGCTACGTCGGCGCGGCGCTATCCTCGAATATCATCCATTTCCATGAATCGGATGGCGAATATCACGCCGAGCCGGTCATCGAGTTCGACGACCGCGAACACGAGGGGTGGGACATGCCGGTCCCGGCACTGGTGACGGACATCCTCATCTCGATGGACGACCGCTACCTCTTCGGGTCGAACTGGCTCCACGGCGAGGTGTGGATGTACGACATCTCGGACCCGTCGAACCCCCGAAAAGCCGATTCCATCTCTATCGGCGGCTACTTCGGCGACATCGAGCAGGTCCAGGGTCGCGATATTGTCGCCGGGCCGCAGATGCTCCAGCTCTCGCTCGACGGCGATCGGCTGTACTGGACGACCTCACTGTTTTCGTCGTGGGACAACCAGTTCTTCCCCGAGGAGGCCGAGCAGGGGTCGGTGATGCTCAAAGCCGACGTAGACCCGCGGACGGGGACGATGTCGCTGGACCGGGATTTCCTCGTGGACTTCGGCGACCTACCCGAAGGCCCTGCTCGCGCCCACGAGATCCGGTGGCCCGACGGCGACTGTACCAGCGACGTGTGGCAATGAGGACGATGCGACTGGGCGGCCGATGACCGAGGTCCTGCTGGACTGGCGGGACAGCGACCGGACGGAGACGGTTTCGGTGCCAGACGGCGAAACGATACTCGACGCCGCGGAGGCCGCGGATATCGGGCTGCCGTTCGGCTGTCGAACCGGAGCGTGCGGGACCTGTACCGCTCGCCTGCTGTCCGGCGACGTGGTCCATCACCGCCCGCCGCGGGCGCTCAAAGAGCAGCATCTGGCAGACGGCTACGTCCTGCTCTGTGTCGCCGAGCCGACGACCGACGCGCACCTCGCCGTCGGCGCGACGGTACAGGCCGAACTGGTGCCGAACCCCTGGAAGTGACCGGCACCGATTCCGCTCAGCCCGACAGCGCTTGCTGGAGGATTTGTCCCAGAAACCCGATAGCTGGAATGACGAACACTGTCGCGTGGACCCAGGCGTCGTAGGTGATGTCGCCAGGCTTGGTCAGGAGAAACAGGCCATAGAGGACGATCATCACGACGACCCACAGGACGGTGATGACCAGGAACGGCACGGCGTCCCGGACCGGCTCGGCGACCGCTTCGCGCAGTGTGGCGGACATACCCGGGTAGTCGGACGGAATCGGCAAAAGCGTACCCCGCGACGGTCCGAACCCTGCCGCCGGTTCGATGCAGTCGGTTTCGGCTTCGATGGCCGCCGGCACGTCCGCGACGGCGCTGTCATCGATGCCGTGCCCCGGACAACGGCGCACCGGACCGCTGACCGGCCAGCTATCGGGAGCCGATTTTATGTATCCTCTCCAGCCATCTCCCAGATATGACCTTCCTCCCGGTTGTTGTCGCCCTGTTCGTGTCGCCGTCCGTCACCGCGCTGGTGTACGCCGACGCCAGGCGGCGCGACCTGTCCCAGCGGTACTGCACCGCCGCCGCCTCCGCCGTCGGTCTCGCCAGTTTCGGCGGGTTTCTCGCCGCGAGTGTCCTCGGTAGCGGGCTCCTTTCGGCGTTCTACCGCCTGTTGGACCGGCCGGTCATAGCCGTCACGCCGCTCGACCTCCTTTTCTCGCTGCTCTTCTTCGGACTCGCCATCACTGCAGTCGCAGTTCTGGGATACGGGTTCGCCAGCCGGTACGGCCCGCTCGCCCCTTCGTAATTGCTTCGTCGGCCGCCCGACGACCCCTAATTTCAAACCCGGCACGGCCCCACCGGGACGTATGGACGACACTGACTGGATCGGCGAGACGTTCACCAGCACGGCCGGCTGGGATCACTTGGAGACGCTGGTCGACATCGGGAACCGGATGGCAGGCAGCGACGGCGAACGGGCGGCCGCAGAAGCGACTCGGGACGCGCTGGCGGCGTACGCCCGCGACGCTCGGCTCTCGGAGTTCGCAATCCAGGGCTGGGAACGGGGCGACAGCGCCGTCCACGTTGACGGGTCACCGGTCGCAACACAGGCCCACGAGTGTATCGCCCTGCCGCGGTCGCCGGCCGGCGAGGTGACCGGCGAACTGGTCGACGTTGGGCACGGCCTCCCGGAGGAGTTCGAAGACGCCGACTGCGAGGGCCAGATAGTGATGGCCCGCTCTGACGTGCCCGACTGGTACGACCGGTACATCCACCGCCGGGAAAAGTACTATCACGCCGTCGAGGCCGGCGCAGTCGGATTCGTTTACCGCAACCACGTCGAGGGCGTCCTGCCGCCGACCGGAAGCGTCGGGACAGCAGACGCACCTATCGGCGAGATTCCGGCTATCGGCGTCGCCAGCGAGACGGGCGCGCGACTGTCGCGTCGCTACGCGGGCGACGATATCACTGTCAGCGTCGACTGCGGGACGCCCGACGCGACGAGCCAGAACGTCCACGCCGAACTGGGACCGGACACCGACGAACGACTGCTGGTGACCAGCCACGTCGACGCTCACGACATCGCGGAGGGGGCGATGGACAACGGGGCCGGAACGGCGATGGTCGTCGAGGCCGCCCGCGCGCTGGCCGGCCGCGAAGACGAACTGGAGACACGCGTGGAGTTCGTCGCCTTCGGTGCCGAGGAGGTCGGCCTCGTGGGGTCGAACCGCCTCGCCGACGAAACTGCTCCCGACGACGTGACGGCCGTGCTCAACTTCGACGGCGTCGTCCAGGGCCGCACGCTGAAGTGTTACACCCACGGCTTCGACGCACTCGCGGCCGCCGCCGAGGACGTGGCCGACCGCTTCGATCACCCAATCTCGCTCACGCCGGAGCAAGGCCCCCACAGCGACCACTGGCCGTTCGTACGCCGGGGCGTCCCCGGCTATCATGTGACCAGCGAAACCGGCGGTGAGGGGCGTGGCTGGGGCCACACCCACGCCGATACGCTGGACAAACTGGAGCCCCGGACGTTCCGCGAGCAGGCCGTCCTCCTGACCGAACTCGCCGTGACACTTGCAGACGACTCAGTGCGATCTGCTCACAAAGACCCCGCAGAGATAGCCGATGCGCTCGAAGCCCAGAACCTCGCCGAAGGGATGCGGATTACAGGTGACTGGCCCTTCGACGACTGACGCGACGCCAGTCACTTCACTGCCGCGTTCGACTCCCGCCACCTGTGCGAAAGAACTACCAGATTTCTAGCATTTTCGCCTCCTCCAGTGTTCCGGTTCTCTGGTCGCTGACGATTGGATATAATGATTTACTCAGTATAGAAGTAACATATTTCGTAGGTTATTTACCATATGGGTACCTGGAAATCGATGGCAGGTTGATTGGTCTACGTACTGTAGCCGTATGTGAACGCCGTCACCGGCGTTCGCTGCCAAGCTCCCATGCTTATCGGTCTCGCGGAGTCCGAGGCCGAGTCGACGTGAGTAAACCATCCCTGCCGTCGTCAGTCAACACCAACACCAATACCTGACACAACGGCCGTCCATGTGCCAAGACGGCCGTCGTGTCCACTTTCGGACTATTCCTCTGAGGAACACCAGTCAGTAGCGAGCGCGATGCAAGGCGACACCCAGCGGCGGAGCCGGTCTATGACTCGTAGGCCTGTTCTACGTCAGCCTTCGCCGACGGAATGACCTGCTGTTCAGCCCGTCGCATCGACCGCAACGCCTCGTCGGTGAACTCGACGTCGAGCGTAGGGAGGGCTCGTGCCAGACCGCCCAGCACCTCACCAGGGTCGATGGTGAGTTCGAAGGCGAAGGCGTTCTGATTCTCCCGCAGTGGGACGGAGAACTCGAAATGGGTCTGGACGATGTCCGTCGCCCTGTCCTGATCATATGCGTCGGTGACAGCCGTCCAGAAGTCGTCGCTGTCGGCGGCGACAAGCGGTGCGAGGTCATCCCCGAACGACTGCTGGCGGGCCAGCAGGCTCTCTCGAATCCGGTCCCGGCGGTCGCCACGGACGGTGTCACGAAGTGCGTTCCAGTAGATATCACGGGCCAGCACTTCGTCAGCATAGGTATCGAACGCCGCGTCAGTGGCGGCGTAATCCAGTACGGGCTCCAGTTGGGCGAGTATCTGTTGCTGGTAGGACTGGAGTTTCGGCCGGACGACGTGGCGCTCCAGCGGGCGGCTGTTGTTCAGCAGTTTGCCCGCAACGCGGCTTCCGCTCCCGTTTGACCCGCGTAGCACGGCTGCCACGTCGAAGGCCGCGTACGTCTCGTCGACGAACTGCGAGAGGTAACGTTCGAACTCCCGTTCGACGGCACGTCGTGTCACACCCGACTCTGTGGGCTGCAGCGACCTATCCCTTACGCCGATGTCCGTTGCCGATAGTCGTTCGCGATACGGGCCGCCGCCCATCGCTGTACAACTAACACGAGCGTTATGACTGTGCATAACTAACCGCGGATGTGCCCAGAGACCTGCCCAGCGGCGTCCATGCGGTGCTGACACAACTCGCTGAAGAGGGCGAAACAGCGATTATCGCGGCGGAGTTCGATACGGCCCGACAGACAGTTGCGACGGCTGAGACGGTCAGCCGGAACAAACTGCCGGAGTGTGATCTGCGGTCGCGGTTGTTGCACGGCTGCGAGCAAGTGAACACCGCGCTAGATAACGACCATCCCGATGCTGCCGCCGAGTATCTACGAGCGATGAACCGACGACTTGCGGCCGTCGACGACTGCTGATACCGGTCATCAAACTACTGTTGGCTCCGTAGTATCGAGACATTGGTGGGCCAGCTCCCGTGAGAGTTAAGACACCGAATGATAATACCGTGGTATGTCTCAGCGACTATCGAAGGCCGAGGACACGCTCGCCGACGCGGGCGAACGCGAACTCGTCGTCGGCGGTGACCGGCCGATCCGGATCTCTGCGGGCCATCGACTGCGACACCACGACGGGAAATGTTCGCGCCCACACGGACACAACTACGAGATAACTGTCCGCGTCACCGGCGAACTCACCGACGAGGGGTGGGTCGTCGACAAGGGCGAGGTCACGGACGTGGTCGACGAGTGGGACCACCGCTTCCTATTGGAGGCCGGCGACCCACTGGTCGAGGCCTTCGACGCCAGCGGCGACGGCGACGCTGTGGTCGTCCTCGACCACCCGCCGACAGCCGAAGTCATGGCGACGATACTGGAGCAGCGACTCGCCGACCGCCTCCCGGAGACGGTGTCGGACGTGGCTGTCTCCGTTCGGGAGACCAGCGAACTCTGTACCCGCTGATGCCGGTCGCAAACGACGCGCCCGGGCTCGATATCGAGGGGACGGACGCCGACGCGGAGACGGGCGATCTCCCCATCAACGAACTGTTCCAGTCGCTTCAGGGCGAGGGCCGACTGGCCGGCGTCCCGAGCGTGTTCGTCCGGACCAGCGGCTGTAATCTGCGCTGTTGGTTCTGTGACTCCTATCATACCTCCTGGGAACCGACCCACGATTGGTTTACCGTCGATGACGTGCTCGCGGCTATCGAGGCGTACGACGCCGACCACGTCGTCCTCACCGGCGGCGAACCGCTCATCCAGGATTCGAGCGCGGACCTGCTGAAACGGCTGGCCGACCGGGGCTACCACACAACGGTCGAGACCAACGGGACCGTCGTCCCCGACGCCCCTATCGACCTCGCCAGCGTCAGCCCGAAACTGGCCTCCAGTACGCCGACGGCCGAACGCGATCCCGATGGTGACGGCGAGTGGGCGGACCGCCACGAGGAGCGCCGGCTCGACCTGCCGACACTGGCCGAACTCGTCGAAACCTACGACACGCAACTGAAGTTCGTCGTCACGGGCCGCGAGGATATGGCCGAAATCGAGCGCCTCGTCGAGCGACTCCGCGACGCCGTGTCTACCCGCGTTCGTGACGACGACGTGTTACTGATGCCGGAAGGCCAGACGCGCGACCAACTCGAAGCGACCCGGGAAACAGTCGCGGACCTCGCGCTGGAGTTCGGCTACCGGTACACACCGCGACTCCACGTCGACCTCTGGAACGACGCACCGGGAACGTAACTGCTTGCGACACCACGTACAACGATGACCGACGATACCCGCGCTGTCGTGCTCGCCTCCGGCGGCATGGACAGCGCCACGGCGGCCTACGAAGCACAGACACGCGGCTACGACCACCTGTACCTGCTGCACACCAGCTACGGGCAAAACACCGAAGACCGGGAGTACGACTGCGCCAGCGCGCTGGCCGACCACGTCGACGCGGCGGACTTCCTCCACGTCGAGACCGGCCACCTTACCCAGATAGGCGCGTCGTCGCTGACCGACGATTCGATGGACGTGGCGGACGCCGACACCGACAGCGACGAGATTCCGACCTCGTACGTCCCGTTCCGCAACGCCAATCTGCTGTCGATGGCGGTCTCCTACGCCGAGGCCAACGACTGCGGGGCCGTCTTCATCGGCGCACACAGCGAGGACTTCTCGGGGTACCCGGACTGCCGGCCCGCCTTCTTCGACGCCTTTCAGAGCGTTATCGACGCCGGTACGAAGCCCGGCACCGACATCGACCTCGTCGCGCCCTTCGTCGAGTGGTCCAAGACCGACATCGCCGAGCGCGGCGTCGAACTCGGCGTCCCCTACGAGGACACCTGGAGCTGCTACCGGGACGACGAACCGGCCTGCGGGACGTGCGACGCCTGCGCCTTCCGGCTGGAAGCCTTCCAGCGTATCGGCGAACGGGACCCCATCGAGTACGCGGAACGGCCGACGTACGCTGAGTAAGTAGATTGCAGGCGGTTGTCTCCCGCTCCGACGGGCTAGTCGTCGGCTTCGTCTCGAACCAGCCCTTCGAGGATGTACTCCGCTGAGGTCCGCGTCGTCGCCAGCGGCACGTCGTGGACGTCACAGATACGCAGGAGTGCCGAGATGTCCGGCTCGTGGGGCTGTGCCGTCAGCGGGTCCCGGAGGAAGACGATGCCGTCCATCCGGCCCTCGGCGACCTCAGCGCCGATCTGCGTGTCGCCTCCCATCGGCCCGCTCTCCTTTCGTTCGACGGTGAGATCGGTCTCTGCCATGATGCGCTTGCTCGTCGTACCGGTCCCGACCAGGTCGAACTCCGACAGCGTGGCTTCGTAACTCTGTGCCAGGTCGATCATCTCGGGCTTCTCGTCGTCGTGTGCGATGAGTGCGACGCGGGTCATATCTGGGGCTCTCGGGCCATCGTCTTATGTCATTTGGACATAGCACCGACTCAACTGTCGACAGAAACCTCTCCGTCAGCGGTAATCGTCACGTCGTGTCCTTCGACACCGAACGTGAGCGACTCCGTCGTCCTCTCTGTGACGACCGCACGGAGTGACTCGATGTCGACGTACGTATCCAGTCCGTCAATATCGTCCGCATCTAGATCTGTCGCTTCGATCACCGCATCGGCAATAACATCACCTGCGGGTTCGGGGCTGACCCAGTCGTCGGACCCCTCCGTGGCCCGGTTCCGCAACATATACACAGTCCCCTCGTTCGAACTCATACCACAGTGTACGCTCCCTTCTCTTATAACAGCAGATGAGTGGTTTCACTGTCTGAAGTAACCGGTGTGCCGATGACAGACCATCGGTCTTGCATCTGACGACTGTCGCTTTGAGCAACGCAGAACGCAGCTATTCGGCACTACCTACCCCCGGACCCGCTGCTCACAGCGATTCGGCGTTCCACCACCTTCGTCTTCTCTCAACCGAACTCTGTTCCGCCCCGGTTACTCCGGCGGTGAGCCGACAAGCGGCCGCTCAGGGGCCGCCAGTGTGTTCTGGACCAGCGTCCGCGTCCCCCGCCGGAGCCGCTCCGAGGCGGCCTGACTGGAGATCCCGAGCTCCGCGGCGAGGTCCGAGAGGGACGATTCTCGCGGGACGGTGAAGTAGCCACGGTTGAGCGCGAGCAACAGTACTTCTTGCTGTGGATCCGTCACGCCGAACTGGGGAGAGGCTTCCGTGTCGTCGGTGATGGTCTGAATGTCGATGTTGATATCACTGGACACGAGCACGTCACGGAACGACAGCACCGAACTCTTCTCGGGGAACCGGGCTCGAAACACCCAGTCGTCGCCGGTCTGTGCGGCACCGAGTAGGAACCCGTCCGCGTTCAACAACGCTTCTCCGATCGTATCGATTATCGTGTCAGTTGTATGCAGGGTGTACCAGTGACCATCTCCTTCTGCCGCTACGTGGGCATAGTCGGTGATACTCTCGTCCTGGGCCAGATTCGCTTCGATGGCGGGCCGCTCGACGGGGCCAATCCAGGCGACGGCACGGCAGTCGCCACTCTCGCAGTGAAGTCGCTGTATCCGTATCGCTGCTTTACTCAGCGTTTCAGCTGTTCGCTGCAAGAGGGGGGCATCGATGTGAAATTCTACTATCATGTCTCACTGTCACGCAGCAACGGTGATAAACCCCGGTCAGACAGTTGTCGTACCTGAAAACGGTGCTTGTGTAATTTCCGGGTACTGAAGGCTGACGGCAGTATGGACCGAGGTATAGTTGCTTCAAGCACCAATCGATAGCACTCAGGAAATCCACTTAAATTCACAGCATGGCCTACCATGTCTCAGGCTATGAGACGTGTTTCGGACCGCGATCACGCATCAGAGATTCTCACCCTGATACGACCCCTCGTACGTCCCCTCGTGAGCGGCGTCGGCGAGAACGAGCTGTGCGATCCGCGCGCCCTGTTCGAGTTCTATGGGATGGTGGACCTCCAGTAGCCCCTCACCTCGCCCCTCGTAGCCGGCGTCCCAGACGGCCGTATCGAGCATACACGAATTACGGAGCAACGACGACCGCGGGAGGAGAAAGCCGATGTGTCCATCCGGAATGACGACCCGGTCGGCGTACTCGACGATGTAGCCGCCGCGGTCGAGCTGGTAGATACCGTCGCTGGGTTCGAGTTCCCGACGGTCGCCGACGGTCTTGCCGCCGCGTTCGATGCGTCCCGGCTCGCTCTGCTCGTAGATCGCACCGAGCGTGAGGTCGACGCCGTTCGGTTGTACCTGTGATTCTCTCAGGTCGCCGAGGGAATCGGCGACGAACCGCCCGCTTTTGAACATACGCGATTCTGTGCGAGTGTCGTGGAAAGACCTGCCGATCTGGCCGACCGCCGTTCCGGTCGGTTGACTCGCTTCTGAGCGACGGACGGAGCGGGTTTTTATATGAAAAATACGACGGAATACGCGGGATTTATACCGCCGCGCCATCCATTGACGCACGTTATGGGACAGACGCTTACGGAAAAAATTCTCGACGACCATCTCGTCGAAGGGGAGCTAACACCCGGAGAAGAGATCGGTATCGAGATCGATCAGGTGCTGACACAGGACACGACCGGGACGCTCGTCTGGCTGCAGTTCGAAGCGCTGGGCCTCGAAGAGGTCCAGACGGAACTGGCCGCCCAGTACTGTGACCACCAGACCTACCAGTTCGACTTCAAGAACACCGACGACCACCGCTTCCTCCGCTCTGCGGCAGGCACGTTCGGGGCCCACTTCTCGCGCCCCGGCAACGGTATCTGCCACAACGTCCACAAGGAGAACTTCGCCGCACCCGGCAAGACGATGCTCGGGTCCGACTCCCACACGCCGACCCCCGGCGGTCTCGGCGAACTCGCAATCGGGTCCGGTGGGCTCGACGTCGCCGTCGCGATGGGTGGCGGCGCGTACTACATCGAGATGCCGGAAGTCGTCAACGTCCGCCTCGAAGGCGAACTGCCCGAATGGGCCACCGCCAAGGACGTCATCTTGGAGCTGCTCCGCCGGCTTTCGGTCAAGGGCGGCGTCGGCAAGGTGCTCGAATACACCGGCCCGGGCGTCGAGACGCTGACCGTCCCCGAGCGGACCACCATCACCAACATGGGGACCGAACTCGGTGCCACCTCCTCGATCTTCCCGACGGACGACCAGACCAAGGACTACCTCGAACGCCTCGGCCGTGAGGACGTCTTCGAGGACATCGGCCCCGACGAGGACGCCGAGTACGCCGACGAGATCGTCGTCGACCTCTCGGACCTCGAACCGCTCATCGCCGAGCCGTCCATGCCCGACAACGTCGTGCCCGTCTCCGAGGTCGAGGGCGTCGACGTCGAGCAGGTCATGATCGGCTCCTGTACGAACGGCGCTTACGAGGACATCCTCCCGGCCGCGAAGATGCTGGAAGGGCGCAACATCGACAAGAAGACCGAGATGATCGTCGCCCCCGGCTCCAAGCAGGCCTCCGAGATGCTGGCCCGCGAGGGCTGGACCGCGGAGATGATGGCCGCTGGCGTCAACTTCTCCGAGGCGACGTGTGGTGCCTGTATCGGCATCGGTCACGTCCCGGCCTCCGACTCCGTCTCCCTGCGGACCTTCAACCGCAACTTCGAGGGTCGCTCCGGTATCGAGGACGACAACGTCTACCTCTGCTCGCCGGAAGTCGCCACCGCGGCGGCCATCAAGGGCGAAATCGTCGACCCGCGGGACCTCGCCGACGAACTCGGCGACCTCGACGCCCCCGGTCTGGAGATGCCCGACCAGTACATCGGCAACTCCGAGTCGGACCTCATCGCGCCCGACCAGGCCGTCGACGACGAACTCATCAAGGGCCCGAACATCGGCGATGTGCCGCTGAAGGACCCGCTGGAGACCGAAGTCGGCGGTGAAGCCCTCCTGAAGATGGAGGACAACATCACGACGGACCACATCATCCCGGCCACGCAGGACATCCTGATGTACCGGTCGAACGTCCCGAAGCTCTCCGAGTTCACGCTCTCGCGCGTCGACGACACGTTCGCGGAGCGCGCACTCGAAGCCGACGGCGGCGTGCTCGTCGCTGGCGAGAACTACGGTCAGGGCTCCTCGCGCGAACACGCGGCCCTGTGCCCGATGTATCTGGGTATCGAGACCGTCCTCGCACAGAGCTTCGCCCGCATCCACAAGGCGAACCTGTTCAACTTCGGTATCGTCCCGCTCACCATCGACGAGGAGACCTACGAGAAGATCGAGGAAGGCGACGACATCGAGGTCGTCGACGACGCTGCCGAAGCCGTCCGCTCCGGCCAGGAAGAGTTCACCATCCGCGTGAACGACGACTGGGAAGCGACCGGCCAGCTCGACGCCTCCGAGCGCGAACGCGAGATCCTCGCCGCCGGTGGCAAGCTCTCGCACACGAAACAGCAGCACGACGAAGGCGGCGCTGCACCTGCAGACGACTAGAGAGACTCCGAACGTAGTGAGGAGTCTCTTGCGGGTCGAACGGCGCGTCGCGCCGTGAGACACGCGAGGTTTCGCAGAAACCTCGTATTGGGAGCGGGACCGCAGGTCCCGCGAGCAGAGCGATTCCGAGCGTCGCGCGGTCGCCTTGCGACCGCGGTTTTTTGTGAGCAGTGAAGCCGGAATAGCGAAGACGCTCGGTTTGTGCGAACGGCGCTTCGCGCCGTGAGACAGTGGGTTGCCCCTCGACCGTGATTTTTCCGGCAGTGAAACCAGGCTTAGTACCACGGCTGTCTCAGGTCAACGGCGATATACGAAGTCTGCCTCGCGACAGTGCCAGACCCATCGTGCCCTTCTGTGACTGCTGTCGCTTCCCCGGCGTGTGCAGTCGGTTCTGACAGAACCTACATCTAGTACAACTCGGCAGCGATGGAAAAGTTCGGAAAGAGGGGTGGGGGTGGGGGTGGTGGCACCCAAAACGGGTGCAACTACACGTAGACTCGTCAGACTAAAGAACCTTCCGGCGTTCTAACTCTGTCTCGGCCCTATCGATGCATGAACTATCAGCACCTATCGACAAACAGTCAGATACCAGGGTATCTTCGGTCGGCGGTAACACATATGTAGGGCCACACCGAAGTACACATGTGACAACGGTCGCTCCTGACGGGCCGGTGACGCCGGATACGCCAGCGGTTCGGCGCGCCGTCCGCGCGGATCTCATCGAGATCCACCGCATCGAACAGGCGTCGTTTCCACAGCCGTGGCCGTTTTCGGCGCTGGAGAGCTACCTCGACGAAGCGGGGTTTCTCGTCGCCGAAACCGGCAACGACGACGGCGACCCGCCCGCTGTCGCAGGCTATGTCATCGCGGATACGGTGCCGAACCACGGTACCCCGCTTGGTCATGTCAAAGACATCGCGGTTCGGCCGGCGTACCGGCGACAGGGCGTTGCGAGCGCACTGTTGCGGCGTGCGATGGAGGTCATCGGCGAGACGGGTGCCGGTTCAATAAAACTGGAGGTTCGAGCCGACAACGAGGGAGCGCGACGGCTCTACCGGCGCTTCGGGTTCGAACACCGGAAGACTATCCCGAACTACTACAGCAACGGCGAGGACGCGCTCGTGATGGTCCGTCTGCTGTAGGCGTTCTGTCTTACTCCGCTGTTGTGTCTCCTCAGTGCAGTCCCGGCGAAGAGCGGGAACGCCGGTCTGAAACGACGACCGCTCCGAGACCCCGACTACATATACGGCTCCGAATCCACGGTTCGGACACCGATGGGATACGCCTGTCCAGTGTGTGACGACCCGCAAGCCGACGACGTGCATCTGGCGAACCACCTCGCGTTCACGGCGATGACCGGCGGCGACGACCACGAGGCGTGGCTCGACGAGCGCGTCCCTGACTGGGGCCAACTCGGCGAAGACGAACTGTCCACCGAGGTCGTCGAGTACGCCGAGGAGACCGAGTTCCCGCAGGTATTCGAGGACACCGTCGACCGCAGCGGCGACGGGCACAGCCACGACCACGATCACGGCCACGGTGACCTCCCCCAGGGCGCGGACCGCCACCGGGGGTCGAACGCGCTGAGCGACCACGACAGCGAGGTGCTGGCCGAGGCTCGGGACCTGACACGGGAGATGTTGCGCGACAGCGACGACGGCGGTACGGCGGACGACGGTTCGGACGCCGATGCTGCGGATGCGACCGCGTCCGGAGACGAAACCGAATAGTCCCGCCGGCGGCAAGGGGACGTATGGAAACTGCAGGGCAGTTCGCGCCGGCATCGGCAGCCGAGGCCCGCGAGCGCTACGAAGCGTTCGGGCCGACGGCGCAGGTCGTCGTCAAGGAAGTCGCGAAGGCGATGGGCCTCGACGCGGAGGCCTACGAAGAACGTGTCACCAGCGAGGTCGTCGAGACCGCCCGCGACGTGCTGTTCGCGGAATCGCTCGCTGTCCAGGTCGGTTCGATGACGGAGTTCGAGGAGTGGCGCGCGGACACCGATTGCGAGGTGACGCTGGTCGGCGCGGAGAACGTCGACAACGTCGTCTGGCACGCCGCACCGTTCACAGAGCAGGCCGTCGCGGCGACGTTTCAGGACGAACGCCGGGCCGCCGTCGGGACGCTCCGTCGCCAGGCTTTCGGCCGCATCTACCGCGAGGTCGTCTGATGCGCCCGGTCACGCGGAACACCCTGCTCGGCATCATCGCCGTCGTCATCCTGCTACTGGCGCTGGGTGCGCTGCCGGGCCTCCTCAAGAGCGGGGACCCCTACTACACTGTCGCCACGCCGACCGACGGTGAGTACAGCGTCGACAACGGCACGGCGCTCAACTGGAGTACCCAATCCGAGCGGCGGTTCCCGTACACGAGCGCGGCGCTTTCCGACGCCTCCCCGTCGGCCGCCGGGCAGTCCGAACCGTACTGGCGCGGGCCGCTCGGATTCAAGGGCGCGTTCACTCACTCGCCCTTTGACGAACGCGACGCACTCAGCCAGCAGTACGACGGGGCCGTGACCGACGACGGCGTCGTCGTCAGGCACAACGGCACGTTTTACCACGTCGCGGTCCGACAAGACGTATGACCCGCGAACCGGCCCACGAGTGGCCAATCGTCGAGAGCGAACGCGAGTACGAGACCGGCTGGTACACCGGCGGTTACGACCGAGTTCGCCAGCCCGACGGCTCCGAGAAGGACTACTACTGGGCCGAACTGCCGGATGCGGCCGTCGTGGTTGCCACGACTGGTAACGAACTCGTCATGGTCGACCAGTACCGCCCGACCATCCGCGAGCAGTGCCTCGAACTCCCGGCTGGCATCGTCGAGGACGACGAGTCCTACACGGCCGCCGGTGCGCGCGAACTCCGCGAGGAGACCGGCTTCGAGGCCGCCGGCGTTTCACTTATCGAAGAGTTCTCGTGTTCGACCGGCGTGCTCCGCCATCGCCGTGGCATCGTCTTCGCCGAGGGGCTCGAACCCGTCGACCGGGACCTCGACGACAACGAGTTCCTCTCGGTGACGACTGTGCCCATCGACGAAGCGTTGCAGGTCGCCCGGCGCGAACCGGCTAACGACGCGACCATCGAAGGTATCCTGCTGGCACAGGCCGATGGCTTGCTGTAGCCGGTGAAGGTTTAGGTATCGCCCGCTAGCGGCTGGATATGGACGGCGAAATCGACGCCGACGAGCTACGGTCGAAACTCGACGAGGAGGCGGTCCGGGTAGTCGATATCCGCTCGCCCGGCGCGTTCGAGCGGGGCCATATTCCCGGAAGCGAGAACGTCCCGTTCCCGTCGCTCGTCGACGAGGTCGAACGGTTCGACGGTGACGACGAAGTCGTGACAGTGTGTCCGAAAGGAAAGTCAAGCGTGCAGGCCGCCCGACTCATTGCGTCGTACGAAGGGTTCGATGGCGACGTGGTAAGCTTCGAACCCGGGCTGAACGGTTGGGACGGACCGCTGGAGCGCGAGAACGCTGGCGGAGAGACAATGTCGGACAGTGCGACTGCCGACGGAGACACCGACGAAGGTCCTGCTGCACCGTTTTAGCCGCTGTTTGGAGTCGAAATGGTGGCTCAGGAAAAGTCCATCGTCACAAGGGGCTCAGCGGGGGTAACATCTCGTCATCGCCACCGTTGAGCCGTACTTGCCCGTGTGGCAAAAGTGCATCCGTTGACGACGACGCGAACGGACGATCTGACAGCATGGGTGCCCGGTATGATCTCCTCGCGTCCTGCTATTCCCGAAACCACTGGAACAAGAGTGGTCGCGCGGCCTGCTGAGCCTGTCCCGGACTACCCGTTGGCCGTTCAGCGGTAGCGGTACTGTCGACTATATAGCGAACATATAAAATACCTATACGACGACAGCTGACGGTTCGGTCGAGTACTCCGTGTCTGACACTGAGACGAGCCAGCCACAGATCGAGCAGGCGCTCGCCGTCGTTCAGCGGGAGATCGACTGTATCGAGGCTGAACTGTCGGCCTTCAGGCGCTTTCGGACCAGACTCGTGTCCATCGAACCGACGGGACAATCCGCAGGCACCGTCGACACCTCAGCCGGGGGGATGTCGGTGCTCAGTGCCCGGCAGCTGAAACCCGATACGAGTCTGCGTGCCGTCCGGGAAGCTTACCGAGAGACAGTCATGGCTGTACCGCACTTCGAGGCCGAGTACGACGATTCGCTGGAGGCGAATATGTCGATGGAGTTCGGGCCGGAACTCGGCACGCAGATCGCGACAGGAACACGCCTGCCCCCGCAATTGTACGAGGCGCTGCTGACCGCGAGCGAGGGGGCACGCGACGAACGCGAGACGTTGCTCCCGGCGCTCGAACGCGAACGGGAGTCGTTACAGTCGGTGCGGGCGACGCTCGACGACTGTGAACGCCGCGGGGCCGCACTCGGTGCGAACGCACGGCGAACGACCGACCCAGCCCGACTCGACACTATCGATGACCAGCTCGCCGAAATCGAAGCCGACTGCGAGACGGCGGCAGCGGCCCGCCAGCGACAGCTACACAGCCGGTCGGCCGCTGCCATCTCGGGCATCGACGGGACCAGTCTCGTCCGGTATCTCTACGGCGACTGTTCGGCGACGTGTCCGGCGCTCGCCGACATCCTCGCGTGCCTCGATACGATCAGGCGGCACCGCCGTCACTGTCTGGTTTCGACACGCTGAGATCACAGAACGGCTGTCCGTCGTTCCCTGTAATGACGACCCTCAGGACTGCGGTCGTGGTGCGGCCTTCTGGAGCGCGCTCTCGGCGATGTTGCCGCCGTAGTCGGCGGTCCGGGACAGGGAGTCGACGATGAGGCCCAGTACCTGTGCGCTCTGTGGGTCGAACTCGCGGATCTGCCCGTCGACTTCGCGAGCGGTTCCGTCGACGTCGGGGATCTGGCTCCGGGCCTCGTTTGCCAGTTCGACGGCCTCGTCGGAGTCCTCGGTCAACAGTGCGTCCATCGCGGTCTCGGGGACGGCGATAGCCTCGGCTTCCAGCTGATCGAGCAGTTCTGCGGTTTCCCCAGTTATTTCCCCGATTTCCTGGGAGAGGCTGGCGATCTTGGTTGCGTGGTCGGCGATACGCTCCAGTTGACGGGCGCTTGACTGGAAATCGAACACGGTCTCGCGTGGGAACCCGATCTCGTCAGCTGTCGTTGGGTTTCGGAGGACGGTGCGAAACACGCGCGAAACCATGTACCAGAGGCGGTCCACGTCGTCGTCGCGTTGCATCACGTCCGCCGCGAGGTCGTCGTCGTCCTCGATGAGCGCCTCGACAGCGTCGGAGAGCATCGTCAGCGAGACCAGCCGCATTCGTGTGATCGCGTTGTGGACCGACAGCTCCGAGGAGTCCAGCAGGTCCTGCAGGACAACCCGGTCAGTCGTCTCTTCGATCATCTCTAAACCGACCAGTCCCTGGGTCGCATCGCGGATGATCCGACGCTGTTCGGCCGTTATCCGCGTTGCTTCGAGCTGGATGATGTCGAAGCCGCTGACGTACATCGTCATCACCGCCCGCGTGAGTTCGTGCCTGTTTTCGAGTCCCTCCACGTCAAGCGTGCCCTCCACGCGGCCGTTGTCCCGCTGTGGAGCGAGCAACAGCAGGTCCCGTTCGGCGTGGAATTCGACGACGCTGCCCGCGCTCACGTCGTTTTCTGTCGCCCACTCTTTGGGGAGGGAGACGGTGTATGTCGACCCGCCTGTCACCTGGACCTTGCGTGTCTCCATGTGGCTGGCACTCGTTCACGGGATGATATAAATCCACTCATATCTATATACTATATCCAAGCTCTAATATTTGGGGACATATTCTCCGGATGACCGTCGCTCCGGCGACGATATTCGCCGGTAACGGTGATTCAAACGGCTGAAAAAGCTATATTCACCGCTCGTTCATATACGGTGTATTCGGGATGCTGAAGGCACAATGGCGACGTGATTGCTGATATATGTCCGCCTATTTGCGGGTGTTTAACATACTATGTCTATATAGTAATAACCCAATAGATATAGCTATCTTAGCAGGTTACTTATTACCTGTCTCACTGGACTCTGGTGATGGCGCACGATCCAGACGGGCTGTCAGAGTTCGTATCGCGGCGGAAATTCATCGCAACGACGGGTACGACCAGCATTGCTGCAATCGCCGGCTGTTCCAGCGGCAGCGGCGACTCCGAGTCGGACGGGGGCGCCGGCGAGAGTGCGGACACCGAAGCGGTGTCGACGGAGATGGAAGCGACCGAAAGCACCGACGAGGGTGGTAGCTCCGGCGGTACCAGCGCACTCGAATCCGGCGGCTCCTCGACGGTGTACCCCATCGCGAACACGGCGGCCTCTTACTGGAACGCCAACCGGCCGGCCAGCGACACCGAGTACTGGCCCCACGGCGAGTACGACATCGACACGGACCAGAATCTCGCCGACTACTGGGCGGGGCTCTACGGGTTCGAGGCCGGCGGTGAGGACGGCCCGCCGTTCCAGTTCACGGTCGGTCTTTCCCACTCCGGGACCGGCGTCGAGAAGGTCATGAACGGCCAGAACGACATCGGCAACTCTTCCGGGAACGTCGAGGACGAACTCCCCGACCGTGACTCCTACGAACAGTTCGTCGACCACGTCGTCGGTGTGGACGGCCAGCCGCTGGTCGTCTCCCAGGAGATCGCCGACGCCGGTGTCGAACAGGTCACCGGTGATCAACTCAAGGGCCTCTACAAGGGCGAAATCACCAACTGGAGCGAACTCGGCGGCCCGGACCGCGAGATTCAGGTGCTCGGCCGCGTCAAGGGCTCCGGGACGCGAACGTCGTTCGTCTCCAATGTCTTCGGCAACCCCGAAGAAGACACCTCTGTTGCTAACCGCTACGGCCAGAACCAGCGCCTCGCACAGGCCATCGCACAGGCCGACAACGCTATCAGCTACCTCGCGCTGGCGTTCATCGACACCGACGGGCTGGCCCCCATCGCGCTGGAATGGGAAGGGACGACCTACAGCTACCAGGACGACCAGAACGGCCTGGACTCGAAGGCCTACCCCCTCTCGCGCGACCTCCACATGTACACATGGGAAGGCACCTCGAAGAAAGAGGCCGCGGTCATCAACATGATCCTATCTGACTTCGGTCAGGACACCTTCGTCGCGCCGAACAACTACTTCAAGCTCGGCTCGCGCCGCCGCGAGGAAGAGCGCGCCAAGCTCCCCGATCAGGTGTAATCGACCGCGGTTCGAGTCGATCTGACGATTATCGGCCGTGTCGGTCGATTTTCCATACTATGACAGAGGACATACCTACGACGGAGGGCGAGGCGGTGTCGAACGGGGACAGAGCTGACGGGTCGACGCTCGCCGTCGTCACGATAGCGACGACGCTGGTGGCGACGATTCTCGTCTTCCTGTTTCGGCCCGCTCTTGCGTTGCCCATGCTACTGGCGTTCGTGTTCGTCACGGCGGTCGGCTGGGTCACCTATCAGGCCGAGGTTGCACGCCTGCTCACGCTGGTCGCGACGATCCTCACCGTGCTGACCGTCGCGTTCATCACGTTCTTCCTGTTCGCGAGCGCGCTGCCGGCGTTTCTCGAACACGGGACCGGACTGCTACTGATTCCGGAGCAGGGCGGGGAGGCCCGCTGGTTCTTCTGGCTCGAAACCGTCCTGCCGTCGGATTCGACGTTCTGGAACCCGCTCAGCGGGGCCTACTCGCTGATACCGATGATCTGGGCGACGGTGGTCGTCACCGTCATCGCAGGCGCGGTGGCGGGGCCGCTCGGCCTGTTCGGCGCGCTGTTTATCGCCGAGGTCGCCAGCGACCGCCTGCGGGAGATAATCAAGCCCGGCGTCGAGATCCTGGCCGGCATCCCCTCCATTGTCTACGGGTTCATCGGCTTCCAGGTGCTGAACGGCTTCATCCAGACGAACTTCCTCGACGACGGGGCGAGCTTCCTCATCGCTGGCATCGTCGTGGGCGTGATGGCGCTGCCGACGGTCGTCTCCGTCGGCGAGGACGCCCTCTCTAGCGTCCCACAGTCGATGGGCGACGGCTCCGTCGCCATGGGCGCGACCGAGTGGCAGACGATGAAGAGCATCTCTATCCCGGCGGCGTTCTCGGGCATCTCCGCGGCCGTCATCCTCGGCCTGGGCCGGGCCATCGGCGAGACGATGGCCGTCGCCGCGATCATGGCCTCGGGGACCCAGTTCGCCGACCCGCTGTTCGACGTGTTCGACGCCAACGCGACGCTGACCAGCCTGATCGCGACCCAGTACGGGAGCGCCTCCGAAAGCACTGTCGACGTGCTGTTCGTCGCCGGCGTCATGCTGTTCGTCATCGTCGCCGGGATGAGCATCGTCTCGCAGTACATTGAGCGACGTATGCAGCGGAAACTGAAGGGGCAACAATGAGTGACGCCTACGCGACCACGGACCGACTCGTCAGTGCGGATTCGAACAGCTACGACCGGGGGCTCGATACGGCGATCGCGCTGAGCGTCGTCGGCTTCACGCTCGGACTCATCACGCTGGTGAATCTGGTCCCGCCCGGTGCCAGTGGCAGTGCCCTCACCACGGCGCTCGGGACGCTACTTGCTGTCGTCGTCGGCGCGGTCGGGATCACCGGCCTCGCCTCCTACACCAACGTCGTCCCGGTCACCTCACAGCGAGTGCGCGGCATCGGGCTGGGCCTCGTCGTTTCGACGCTTGCGCTGACCGCGCTTGCCGCGGTCCTTCCCGTGACGATGGCGACGCTGCTTGGAACCGTGTTGCTGGCCGAAGCGCTGGCGATCACTGCCGCTGGTGTCTCCTCCCGGCTTGAACTCGTGGACACGGAGCCAAACATGAGTGCTGGGCTGCTCTCCGGCAGTGCGCTCGGCGCAATCGGCCTTGCTATGGGAGCCGCCGCCGGCGGTGCGCTTGCTGGTGCCGGCTCACTCCTGTGGCTCGTCGGGGCCGTCGTCGCCGGCGTCGGGCTGTTCCTGCTGGCGATTCTCCCCCGCGAGGACCTCGGTTCGACGCTCCCGACAGCCATCGTGGTCGGCGCGCTCGGGCTGACAATCGTGACCGGCACCATCGGCGTCGGCTGGCAGTGGAACCCCCAGACGCTCTCCGGTGGCTTCACCGGCGGCGCGGTCATCCCCGTGTTCCTCCTCGTCGGGACGCTCCTGTCAGCCTGGTCGGCCGCCAAGTGCCGGGCCGGGTTCGGCGCTCGGGGCCGCGAGTACGGAGCCTTCCTCGTCATCAACCTCAACGCCTTCCTGATGGTGGCCGTGATGGCGACAATCGTCGTGTTCGTGACGCTCAAGGGCGTCGGCTACGCCGTCCACGGACTTTCGGTCGGTGCGCTGACCGCCCTGGTCCTCCTGACGCCAGCCCTCCTCGCCGCCGTCCAGTTCGCTCGCACACCCGCGGGAACGAGTGACTGGAACGACGGCGCTCGACAGCTGTTCCGGGTCCTCCCGCTGGCGGCAGTCGGCGCGCTCGCCGCAACGTTCGTGAGTGTACTCGTCACCGGGTCCCCGCTGCGCTACTCCTACGCCTATATCGTCCAGGTCAACCGACAGGGACAGCCGCTCGATACGGCACTCGCGGTGACCCCCGACACGACGGTCGGACCGCTACTGCTGCTCGCACCAGCGGTGCTGCTCGCAGTCACCTTCTTCCGGTCGTTCGGCTCGCTCCGAAACGTCGGGACGCAGTCCGAACGGACCGGGTCGATCCGACAGGCCGTCCCGACCGCGGTTCTCGTGCTGGTCGTCCTCATCGGCTTCTTCCTGATTCTCGGCCCGGCTCCGTTCGGTCTCTCCCTCGGTGAGACGCTCGGATTCGCTGCCGTCGTCGCCGGAGCAGTCGCCGCGGGCGGCCTCGCCGTCTCCCCGCTCGTCGGCGTGCTCACGAGCGACGGGCCGACGCTGGCGGACAGCGCACAGCGCGAGGCCCCGCTGTTCACGCTGGGGGTCTTCGGCGGGCTCGGACTGTTGCTTGCCGCGCTGTTGCTCCAGCCCGTCGCCGGCATCAATCCGCGGGTCGGCCCGGTGAACCTCGTGCCCGCGGTCGCGTTCGGGGCCGCCGTCGCCTCGCTCGTACTGGCGACGCTCACGACTGTCGCAAAGCGGTCCAGCGAGGAGACGATCACCCGCCGGTTGCTCACCGAGGAGACGCGACTCGGCCTCATCGGCGCGGCCGGCTTTACCGCCCTAGTGGGTCTCCACGTCGCCGCTACCGGCGTCTCGTTCACCGTGCTCGGCGTCGCTGTCTCGAACGAGGGGAGCCTCTCGTGGCCGATGGTGATGGAGGCCTACATCCCGCTTGGGGCCGAACCCGGCGGGATCATGCCCGCAATCGTCGGCACGGTGTGGCTGGTCGTCGGGGCGACGCTGTTCGCCGTCCCGCTGGGAGTCGGTGCGGCGGTGTTCCTCACCGAGTACGCCGAGCAGGGCGAGTTCACTGCGGTCGTCGAAATCGCGACGAACGCGCTCTGGAGCACGCCGAGTATCGTCTTCGGTCTGTTCGGGGCGGCGTTCCTGATTCCGCGGCTGGGTGGCGACGAGTCGCTGCTGGCCGGAATGCTGGTGCTTGGTTTCATGCTCTTGCCGCTGGTGCTCATCACCTCGCGGGAATCGATCAAGGCCGTTCCCGACGAGTACCGGGACGCCAGCGCGGCCCTGGGTGTGACCCAGTGGGAGACGATCAAGAGCGTCGTCTTGCCGGCGGCGATGCCGGGCGTCATCACCGGTGTCATCCTCGGCGTCGGCCGTATCGCCGGTGAGACCGCCCCGCTCATTCTCGTCCTCGGATCGACGCTGAACGCGACAGAAAGCGTCGACGTCATCGACGGCTTCCGATTCGTCTCGGGGCCGCCGTTCATCGCTAACGACGCCTTGCTGACGGCCTCGGCGTCATTGCCGACACAGGTGTGGGCCGTCATCGCGGCCGGGGTGTCGGGGTCGCCGCAGATGGGGTGGGCGACGGCGTTCATCCTGCTGATGGTCGTCCTGACGTTCTATGCGGTCGGTATCACGGCGCGGACGTACTTCCGGAGGAAACTCAACTATGAGTGATAGCATCAACACGGAGCCGAGCACGGACACGCAAACGAACGGCGAGCAGACGGTCACAGCCACCTCGCCGAGCACCGAAACGACGGCCGGTGAGAGCGAGGAGCAGGTCCGCGAGGAGTGGCGGCAGTACGAGTTTGACGGCGATACGAAGCTCTCGGTCGAGAACCTCGACGTCTGGTACGGCGACGACCACGCGCTGAAAGACGTCTCGATGGAGATCCCGGAAAACAGCGTCACGGCACTCATCGGCCCGTCAGGCTGTGGCAAGTCGACGTATCTACGATGTCTGAACCGCATGAACGACCGCATCAAGGCCGCCCGCATTGATGGTTCGGTCGAACTGGAGGGCACCGAAATCTACGACCCCAACGCCAACCTCGTCGAACTCCGCAAACGTATCGGGATGGTGTTCCAGTCGCCGAACCCGTTCCCGAAATCCATCCGGGAGAACATCTCCTACGGCCCGCGCAAGCACGGCGAGATCAACAAGGGCCTGCTCGCGCGCCTGTTCGGGCGTGACGACACCGAAAAGGAGGGTGAACTCGTCGAACGCTCGCTGAAGCAGGCCGCCCTGTGGGACGAGGTCAGTGACCGCCTCGACGACAACGCCCTCGGCCTCTCGGGCGGCCAGCAACAGCGGCTCTGTATCGCCCGCTGTCTGGCCGTCGACCCCGAGGTCATCCTGATGGACGAGCCGGCGTCGGCGCTCGACCCAATCGCCACGTCGAAAATCGAGGACCTCGTCGAGGAGCTGTCGAAGGACTACACGGTCGTCATCGTCACCCACAACATGCAGCAGGCGGCCCGCATCTCCGACCAGACCGCCGTGTTCCTCACTGGCGGCGAACTCGTGGAGTACGACGACACGGACAAGATCTTCGAGAACCCCGAGAGCCAGCGCGTCGAGGACTACATCACCGGCAAGTTCGGGTGACCTATGTCACGAGAGTCGTACCAGCAAGCACTGGACGAACTCCGGGAGAACGTCGTCGAGATGGGAGACCTCGTCGTTGAGCGACTCGAAGCCGCACTCACTGCGCTTCGGTCCGTCGACGAGGACCTGGCACAGTCGGTCATCGATGGCGACGACGAAATAAACGACCTGTATCTGGCACTCGAAGCCGACTGTATCGACCTCTTCGCCCTCCAGCAGCCGGTCGCGACCGACCTCCGATTTGTCGCCGCCTCGTTCAAGATAATCACTGACCTCGAACGCGTCGCGGACCTCGCCACGAACCTCGCGGCCTACGCGCAGTCCGCCGACCGCCGTCTCGCCCCGGAAGTCGACGTCGACACAATCGGCCGCGAGGCAACCGAGATGGTCGAGCGCAGTATCGACGCGTACAGACGCGAAGACATTGACGAATGTCGTTCCATCGCGGCTGACGACGACGCCCTCGATGCGCTCTGTCAGCGGGCCAGTGAGACCGTCGCACGGGACCTCATCGAACGGGAGGCGGACAGTGACGACGGCTGGGCGGTCGAACAACTCCTTGACGACGTCTCTCGGCTCTTGTTGACCGTGCGGGACCTCGAACGCGTGGGCGACCACGCTGTCAACATCGCCGCACGCACGCTGTATATGGTCGAAACCGACTCGGAACTCATCTACTAAGCATGGAAACACGAAAGATACAGACCGTCGGTGGCGGCACGTACACCGTTTCACTGCCGAAAGAGTGGGCCGAATCGGAGAACTGCACGGCCGGGACGACGGTGAACCTCCACACACACATCGACGGCCTGCTGGTGATTCAGACCCCCGAGTCCCAGACGACGGCGCGGAACCGCGTCGAACTCGAAGCCGGGACCGACGACCCGGCCGAGATAGAACAGTTACTCCGGGCAGCCTACGCCGCCGGCGTCGAATCAGTCGTCCTCGAAGTCCCTGATGGCTACACCGACGAACAACTCCGGGCTATCGAACGCGTCACTCGGAACCTGACCGGCGTGACCGTCGCCGAGGAAACCGAGACACAAGTCACGGTCCAGACGTTGCTCGACGCCGGCGAGGTGTCGGTCAGGCAGTCGGTCCGCCAGCTCCAGTTCGTCGCCCTGTCGATGCACCGGGATGCGATGGCCGCGCTCACGACCGGGACGACCAGCGACCGATGGGCCGACCGAGACGAGCAGGCCGACCGGCTGCACGCCATGATCGACCGCTACTTCGAGCGGGGACTGGCACGGCTCGACGAGATCGACGCGCTCGGGCTGACCCGCCCCGAACTGTTCAGCCTCTGGGCGACCGCCAACGAACTCGAACGCGTGGCCGACCACGCCGAGCGAATCGGGACCGTCGCCGACCAGCTCGACGGCCAGCCAGGGCGGACCATCGTCACAGCCCTCGAAGGTATCGCTCAGGAGGTCCGAACCGTCGTCGAAGACGCTGTCCGCGTCATCATCGGTGACGCCTGCGTCGCTACCGCTCGACAGACGCTGGCCACGCGCCGGGCCGTCCGCCAGCGGATAACCGACCTCGACCGACAGCTGTTCGAATCCGGCGACGCCGACTACCGGCTCACGCGCGCCCTCGATAGTCTCTCCAGAACGGCTGAACACGGCGGCAACATCGCCGAGTTCGGCCTCCGAATGGCCGTCCGCGACGGGGCGCTCACGGCTGACAACGCCGGCACTGACGAGGCAAACGCACCGAGTTCGACAGCCGAAACGGAGTCCTGACGAACACACAGCACACAAGACCCGTCGGTCCGGAGACCCGCTATGGTCGACTGGGACGTGTACCTCGTCACGCAGGCGTCGCTCTCGGCGGGCCGGACAACCGCCGACATCGTCGCGGACGCGATTGACGGCGGCGTCGGCGTCGTCCAGCTCCGCGAGAAGGACCGAACCGCGCGCGAACGCTACGAACTCGGTCGGGAACTGCGAGCGCTGACCCGCGAGGCCGGCGTCACGTTCGTCGTTAACGACCGCGTGGACATCGCACAGGCCCTCGACGCCGACGGGGTCCACCTCGGCGACGACGACCTTCCGGTTCCCGTTGCACGGGAACTTCTGGGTGAGGACGCGCTCATCGGCCGCTCCGTTTCGACTGTCGCAGACGCCGAAGCGGCCGCGGCCGCCGGCGCGGACTACCTCGGCGTCGGCGCGGTGTTTGCCACCGGATCGAAAGACGACATCGACGACGACGAGTACGCCATCGGCACCGACCGCGTCGCCGCCATCGCCGACGCAGTGGACATTCCCTTCGTCGGTATCGGCGGAATCACGACCGAGAACGCCACCGAGGTCGTCGAAGCCGGGGCCGATGGTGTGGCTGTTATCACCGAAATTACGCAGGCCGACGACCCGGCGGCGGCCGCTGAAGCGCTGAAACACGCGGTCGAACGCGGTCAGTAGCACCGGCGTCCGTCGGCGACTGTGCGCACACTCCTGAAGTGGCCCAGCGAAAGGGGAGGATACACTCCCGACACAGTACAGCGGTCAGCCAACGATGAACTCGGGTGCAACGATGGACGCAACGACGAGACTGAGGAACACGAGAATCGCGACGGAGCGGAGGATACCGGCCGCTTGGTGTCGGCTCTTCGGAAGCGCTTCCGCAGTGCCGGCTAATCCGGTCCCGATTACCATGGCGAGCAACCAAGCAGCCGGGGTTCCTTCGACGACCCAGCCGTAGAGATACAGGCCGGCGAAGATGAGTGCACCGGCAGCGTGGACGAGTGTAATGGGGCGTCCGGACGGCTCAGTAAAGATTCTCTCGCTGATACTGGAGGGCATCGCCGACGTATTCTCCTCGAGAAATAATAAACAGCACTGGTACTTGCCCAATAGCGCCGACCCAGTCCCGACAGCGAACGGCTCTGGTGGGTCCGATGCCCTGCGGTTACGCCGACTGCTGCAGTTTCTCGCGCAACTCTCCCTCGACGACGTGGTACTTGAACGCCGGCGACCCGTCGACGAAGACGTATGGAACGCGCTCGCCGTACTCGTCGCGGAGGTCGGGGTCCTCGTCGACGTCGATGAGGTCCAGTTCGATGGCGACCCCCTCGTCGTCGGCGACCCGCTCGATTGTCTCGATGGCTTCTTCACAGAGATGACAGTCCTCCCGCGTGTAGACGGTGACCGGCACGTCGCTCATTACTGGAAACACGGGGGGCCACGGCATAAGACTCTCACTCTCCCACCGGCGATGGGTTTCAGTGTCTCGCGCCCGTATCTGCGTCAATGACAGGCTGGACTATCGAAGATATGCCCCCGCTGAGGGACCGAACTGTGGTCGTGACTGGTGCGAACAGCGGACTGGGACTCGAAGGCTCGAAGGCGTTCGCTCGCAGGGGTGCAACGGTGGTGATGGCCTGCCGGAGCGTCGAACGCGGTGAATCGGCCGCCACGGAAATTCGCGAAGCCGTTCCGAACGCGACGCTCGACGTCCGGGAGTGTGACCTGGCCGACCTGTCGAACGTCGCGGCGTTCGCCGACGGCCTCCGGGACGACTACGACGCCGTCGACATTCTCTGTAACAACGCCGGTGTCATGGCGATTCCCCGGAGCGAGACGGCCGATGGCTTCGAGACGCAGTTCGGCGTCAACCACCTGGGCCATTTCGCCCTGACCGGACACCTGCTCGACCTGCTCCGGGCCGCCGACGGCGAATCCCGGATTGTCACGCAGTCGAGTGGCGCCCACGAGATGGGCGAAATCGACTTCGACGACCTCCAGCGCGAGCGCTCCTACGGGAAGTGGTCAGCCTACGGCCAGAGCAAGCTCGCAAACCTCCTCTTCGCCTACGAACTCCAGCGTCGTCTGGGCAACCACGGCTGGGACGACGTGATAAGCGTCGCCTGCCACCCCGGCTACGCCGACACCGACCTCCAGTTCCGCGGGCCGCGGGAGATGGGGTCGACGCTGCGAACCGCGGCCATGGGCGTCGCCAACGCCGTTTTCGCGCAATCTGCCGAACAGGGCGTGCTCCCGATGCTGTACGCCGCCACCGCCGACGACGTCATCGGCGGCGAGTACGTCGGTCCCGGCGGGCTGTTCGATATGCGCGGCGCGCCAGAATTCCAGCAGTCGAACGAGACCTCGCGTGACGAGGAGACCGCCGAGCGGCTCTGGGCGGTCTCGACCGACCTCACTGGCGTCAAGTACGACTTCGAACGCCCCTGAGAACGGCCGACAGTGCTGCCGCGGCGTGAGTGGAGACTACAATCCCCACTTTTTCACCGCCGGAACGTGAACCCCGCCGGCACATGCAACCAGTCGAAGTCGCGGTCAGGCTGCTTGCAGGAATCGCCCTGATTCTCGCCAACGGCTTTTTCGTCGCCATCGAGTTCGCACTGACGCGGGCCAGACAGTACGACGAGTCCGAGTTCGACGAACCCGGCCTCCGGCGTGCCTGGGAGATGACCGACGACCTGGAGATCTATCTGACGAGCTGTCAGGTCGGCATTACCGCCTCCAGTATCGCCGTCGGTATCATCGCCGAACCGGCGCTCGCGGCCATCTTCGAGCCGTACTTCGAGACATCGGCACTGGCCGGGGTCGGCATCGGCGGCGCTATCGCGTTCCTCCTCATCAACCTCGTCCACCTGACCCACGGCGAGCAGACGCCGACGTATCTCGGCGTCGAGCGCGCGAAGTTCGTCTGCCGGTACGGTGCGACCCCGCTGTACTACTTCGCCAAGCTAATCTCGCCGATTATTTCGGTCGGTGACGGGGTCGCCAAGTGGACGCTGGGACTGTTCGGCGTCGAGATGTCCGGCGCGTGGCTCGAAGCCGAGGTCGAGAGCATCGAGTCCCGCGCCGAACTACGCAACGAACTCGGCTCCGTCCTCGACCGCGGCGACGTACCCGACGAGCGGCGCGAGGAGGTTCTCTCCGCGTTCCGCGTCGGCGACCGCGAAGTCAGCGAGGTGATGGTTCCGCGGGGGGATATCGTTGCGCTGTCGCCCACCGACGACGACGCGACCAACGCCGAGCGGATCGCCGAGACGCCCCACACCCGCTACCCGCTCGTCGGCGAGACGCTCGAAGACTTCCTCGGCATCGTCTACATCCCCGCGCTCGTCGACGAGCGCGAGGAGCAGGACGGGTCGGGCGGTCTGCTGGACGGCATCGACCTCGAAGCCGTCGCCTCACCGCCGATGACGATGTCGCCGGAAACAACCGTCAGCGACGCTATCGACCAGTTCCAGGCCGAGCGTCAGGAACTCGCATTCGTCCTTGAGGACGGCGAAGTCATCGGGCTGGTGACGGTCACGGACCTGCTCGAAGAGGTCGTCGGCGACATTCAGGACCCGATGGACGCGGAGGCCGGCGTCGCCTGACGCTGAAAGCATTTACCGGTCGCCCAGAAATCGGCGACTGTGCCCTCCCGCAGGACCGTTCTTGGAACCATCGCCTGTACGCTCGTGACCGGCTGTTCCGGACTCGGCGACGACTCCTCGACGGAAGAAGCCACGGCGACAGCGACGCCAACCCCGGTAGTGTTGTCACCGATCGACGCCGCAGCAGTGCCCGAAACGGCGACTGTCGGTGTCTTTTCCGAGACGACCGATGCACTCAAAACAGCCATCCGTGACCCCTCGGCAGACGTGACAGCCCACGAGTGGGCGCATGTGTTTCACGAGTTCGGCTGTTTCGCGTTCGACGGCGAGACGTACGCAGTCGCGGAGCGAACGACCGGATTCGGCGGCTACATCAACAAATACAGCGTGAGCGAAGTCGACGACCCCGGAAACGAGTCGACGGTACGGGTCGACGACCTCCCCGACAGCGACCGACGCGCTGTCATCGACGCGATAGACTCGGGCGAGCATCGCTACGACTCCGACGTGGGCGGCTTCGACCCGAACAGCTCGGTGTACGTCCACAACGGCTCGTACTACGTGTTCTCGCTTGCAGTCAACGGCGACAAGCCCGCCGAAGTCACGTATGCAGTCGAGGCGACGGATAGCGCCCGGTGTGTAACGCTCGAACCGCTGTCGCTCGCCGACGCGCAGGCTGAGGCGCTCGACACGGCCCTCCGGCCGGATGAGGCGGCGACTATCACTGGTGAGGCAGCCCGCGCGCTTATCGCATCGGACGTGCCCTTCGTCCTTCGGGACGGCACCTGCTACGAACTGTCTCCGGTCGACGACACCGAGTCCTGAGACGGCTATCGCGGCGGCGTGTAGAAGTTGACCGTCTCCAGTGGCTCGTCCCCGTCGTTTTCGAGACCGTGGCGTTCGCCGGCCTCGATGCGGACGAGGTCGCTGGCGTCGACCCGGTGGGCGTCGTCGTCGATGGTGACGACGCCGGTACCGCTGACCACGAACAGCCACTGGTCGCTGTGCTCGTGATAGTTTTCCGGGCCGCCGACGGACCGACCCGGCTCGACAGTCATCTCCGCGGCCTGTGCCTCGTCGGTCTCCATTGCGACCTCGAAGTAGCGGTCGAAATCGAGATGTGCCTGCTCCATACGTTTCGGTCCGTCTGCACCGTAGAGCCGCTTTCGGGAACAGAGGACGTCAGGGACTCAATCACCGCTTGTGAGCCGCCCGACCCGCCCGGTGAGTCGGGCCGCGAGACCCTCGAAGTGGGCGGTGCTCCAGCCCGCGACGACGAGTGCGCCGACCGTATTGAACACGAGGTCGTTCACGATGTCGCTCGTCCCGTACTGGGCGAGGACCGCCTCGCCGCCGATAATCGACGCGATGCCGCCGCTGGCAAATTCCAGGATCTCCCAGCCGACGCCCACCGCGAGGACGAACAGAACGACGAAGGTCGCGCGGAACTTCCTGTTGAAAGCAACCGCACCGGAGTGGCGTTCGACTGCTCGTGCGATCGCGTATCCCACGCCGGCCACGAGCGACGCCGAGACGGCGTGGGCCAGACTGTCGTACCAGCCAAACGCTTCGTACAGTTCGAACGCGCCGGCCGCGTGCAGCGTCGACGCCACCGTGATCCACAGCACAAGACCAGTGTTCATCCCGTAGCCGTACTCCCGGCGGAACAGCGCTGGCAGGAACGTTATCGCCAGCGGGCCGCCGCTGTTGACGAACAGCGTCACATTGCCCTGCGCAAGTGCGAATGCAGATAGTACACCGAGGACAGCCTGTAGCGCACGGGCAGCGATGCGATGGTGCGTGCCGTTTCCAGGAAGGGACGCGTCCGGCTGGTCAAACTCCGAGGCGTCAGCTCCTGAGACGCGCAGTCGGGCGATGCGGGTCGAGCGCTCGAAGTACAGTTCAAACACGACCCCAGCGACGAGACCGGCGGCTGCCGCAGTGACGAGGTCCCACATCAGCTCTGTCTGTCCATCGAGAAACGCGGTCCCCAGTAGCGTGTCGGCCGCATAGATACCGACCGCCCAGACGCCCGCGACGCCATCGTCACAATGACGACGAACACCGTCGCGAACCGTGGCGTCATCGTCAGTGAGGTGCACGCATCAAGGACGACGGCCAGCAACAGTGCGACCCCGGCGATCACGAGAAACGGGGTGACCTGCGGGAAACCGCCAACCGCCCGGATGAGTACTGGAACCGCGACCAGTCCGAGCAACTCCGCGGGCACCGTCGTTTCGAGGTCCCGCGTGGCAAACGGAACCGTGACCGCAATAGCGACGAGGAGTGCCGTGAGCACTGCCCAATCGAAGTGGCCACCGGCCGCGAACCGTCCGACGCCCCCGATGAGAATTCCCGTTATCGCCCACGCGCCGAGCGCGTCGAGCCGGTGGGGACCGATAAGAGACTGTAGCGAACCCATCACTGCCGTGGATACAACACGAGTCGTAATCAAAGCACGGCGGTTCCTGCAACCCTTCTGGAATTTTTCGTCGTCGCGGCCTCTGTCACACGACTGACCGACGGCTGTCTGACGAGGATATATTTCGCTGGCGGTCAAACTCCCCGTAATCAATGGACGAAGCGTTTCTGGACCTCGAATCGGTTGCGGTCGAACTGGATGAGGAGTTGCTCGACGCGATTGATGACAAGGCGTTCGCCGACCATCGCGACAACCGGGACGCTGCGGTCCGCGACCTGCTTGACGAGTGGTTGAAGCAGCGTGCCACCGGAGACGCAGACGAGAGTGACTGAACGTGGCCGAGGTCGCCTGCGTAACCGCCTACTGGATATCGACGGTCGCGCCTAGCTCGGGCGCTGTCGCGTCATAGCCGTCCTGCCGGAGCGTGGCTGCGAAAGCCTCACAGCGGTCGCCGTGGTTCACGAGTACCGGCGTGTCACGGTAGCTGTCGAGGTACGCAAACAACCCATCGCGGTCGGCGTGTGCCGAAAAGTCGTACTGCTCGACGCGCGCGCTGACCGGCATAATCCGACCGTCTATCTCGGCGCTGCCGGTCTCTATGAGGTCTCGGCCCGGCGTCCCCTCGACCTGATACCCGGTCATGGTGATCTTGTTCATCGGATTCCCGCGGATTTCGGGGATGTACGTCATCGCCGGGCCGCCGGAGAGCATCCCGCTGGTGGTGACGATGGCCGCCTTCTGGTCGGTAATGCGCTTTCGCTGGCCGTCCTTCCCAGTGACGAACCGGGCGTGGGATTTCGCCCGCTGGAGCGCGTCCGCGTCGCGGACGAACTCGGGGTACTGCCCGAGCATCTCGGTCACCTGTTTGCCCATCCCGTCCACGTAACAGGGTATGTCGTGCGCTTCGCAGATGAGCAGCATCTCCTGGGTTCGGCCGATGGCGAAAGCAGGCACGACGACGGTCCCGCCTTCCCAGAGCGTCGTTTCGACGCTCTCGACGAACCGCTCCTCGACCGTCTCCCTGGGTTCGTGGTCGACATCGGCGTAGGTGCTCTCACAGATAATCGCGTCCGCGTCGGGGCGTGCCGTCGTCCCCGAGACGAGGCGCTGGTCGTCGGTGTGGAAATCACCCGTGTACAGCAGTCGGGTGTCGCCATCGTCGACGAGGACGTGTGCGCTCCCCGGGATGTGGCCGGCGTTGTAGAACGTGACTTCGTAGCCGGCGGCCTCGAACGACTCGCGGTAGCCGTGGGTCTCTGACACCTGTGTGACCCGTCTGACGTTGGTCTCGGTGAACGGACAGTTGACGGTCCCGCCGTGGAGTTTGAGCGTGTCCCGTGCGAGCGTCATCGCCAGTTCGTACGTCGGCGGCGTCCAGTGAATCGGCGGCCGCGCGTCGCCCGACACCAGCGCCGGGATGGTCCCGACGTGGTCGAGGTGGCCGTGCGAGACGACGACGGCGTCCGGCGACGGCGTCCGCACCGGAAACCGTGGCGGTGAGTCGGTCAACATTCCGAAATCCAGCAGCAGCGACTCGTCGATGAGGACGGCGCTCCGGCCGATCTCACCCGCCCCGCCGAGAAACTGCACATCCATTATACCGACGGAAGCGTCGCGCCCGTTTCCGTTCGTCGGTTCTGACCGAATCGTGCCATCAACCGCCGGGAAGGCGGAATATCTATGAACCGGAACACGACGATATCCGGGTTCTTAGGGGCTATGAACTGTCAAGGGAGTCTTTCCGGTTGTGGTATTGTGTAAAGATAACACGTCGGCTGGGCAGTGTTATCACGCTAGCATAAACAATTATTATACTCGGGGCTCATTGTTCAGTTGTCATGGCGACACGCCAGCAACCCCCGACGACGTACCACACGTGCAGTTGCGGTGAGGAGTTCGACACGACGGAGGAACTCCTCGAACACGCACGAGAGGCACACGGGCTTAGCGTACACTGACTGGCGTCGCGCCGTTTTTCTCATCCACGCAGAAACACCGACAGCGACAGGTCAGGACGTCTTGTCGATGTCCTGTCGCACGCTGAACCGCGCGTAGCCGCCGTGTGAGAGGTCAAGCGCACCCAGCCACCAGTTCCACCGCTCGGCGAGTTGATAGTCCTCGGGCGCGTCCGCGAGGTTGTCGACGACATCCCCCACCGTCAGCTCCGCCCCGAAGTCGGTCACGAACTGGTCCGATTCCGAGAGGTCCCGCGCCTGTCTGGCCACGACCGTGACGATATCGGGGTCGGCGTCGAAGGCGTCGCGGAGTTCCCGTTCGAGTTCCTTTCGGTCCACATTCGGGTGTACGACCCGCATCTGACTTGAATGTACGGTTGGGCACACCGCTGTATTTCGGCGTCGGGAGATAGCCGTTCGGAACGGCCGCCACCGTCTCGGCGACGCTACCGGCTCCGAACAACGCTACAAAAATTCGAAAGTCGGTCTCCGATTTTGCGCTGTCGCTTACTCAGCCTCGCCTTGCTTCACGGCTCCCGGTGGTCGCCGTTCCGCTACGAGGCCGATTCCTTCGCTTCACTGCTCGCGGACAAGGCCCGCTCGCTCAACCGAGATTCTCCTTACGTCGAATCTCGCGTTAGTCGTCGGCCTCGCCCTTCTCCGCGGCTCCCGTCGGTCGCCGCTTCGATTCGAGGCTTCGTACGCTTCGCTTACTCGGCCTCGCCTTGCTTCACGGCTCCCGGTGGTCGCCGTTCCGCTACGAGGCCGATTCCTTCGCTACGCTCAGTCGTCGGCCTCGCCCTTCTCCGCGGCTCCCGTCGGTCGCCGCTTCGATTCGAGGCTTCGTACGCTGTCGCTTACTCAGCCTCGCCCTTCTCGATAGGCGCACCAACCAGATTGCCCCATTCGGTCCAGGAGCCGTCGTAGTTGATGGTGTCGTCGTAGCCCAGCAGTTCGTGCAGGGCGAACCAGGCGACGGAGGAGCGCTCACCGATGCGGCAGTAGGCGACCGTCGTGGAGTCGCCGTCGATGCCGTACTCGGCGTAGAGCTCTTCGAGCTCGTCGTAGTCCTTGAAGGTGCCGTCGTCGTTGGTGACGGCCGCCCAGGAGATGTTCTGGGCACCGGGTACGTGGCCGCCGCGCTGGGCGGTCTCCTGGAGTCCAGGGGGTGCGAGGATTTCGCCGGAGAACTCTTCGGGCGAGCGAACGTCGACGAGCGGCAGTTCACGCTCGATGGCGTTCTCGACGTCCTCTCGGTAGGCGCGGATGGACTCGCGCGGACCGGCGGCCTCGTAGTCGACTTCGGAGAACTCGGGCACTTCGTCGGTGAGTTCGTAGTCGTTCTCGACCCAGTACTCGCGACCGCCGTCGAGGAGCTTCACGTCGTCGTGACCGTAGTACTTGAACTGCCAGTATGTGTAGGCGGCGAACCAGTTGGAGTTGTCACCGTAGAGCACAACCGTCGAGTCCTCGCTGATGCCGTGGGCACCGAGCAGGTCCTCGAAGTCGTCCTTGTCGAGGATGTCCCGCGTGGTCTGGTCCTGGAGGTCCGTCTCCCAGTTGAAGCCGATTGCGCCGGGTGCGTGGCTCTCGTCGTACAGTTCCGTGTCGACGTCCACCTCTACCAGTCGGTGGGCGGGGTCGTCGCTCTGGAACTCGTCCAGATGCTCGCTGACCCAGTCGGCCGAGACGAGCACGTCGTTAGCGTAGTCAGTCATAGTGCGTCGAAGCGTAAGTCTACCAGACATATATTACCACGACTTTCGGCATGTTCGGCCACTCATCCACCCTGGCGGCATATATTACCCCTATTTGGAGGTGCCGAAAGACGGCGTTCCAGCGGTGGAGGGAATAAGGGCCATGGAGTACCATGTCCGGGACAGCTCGCTCTGTTCTCCCGTGAGAACGAGCAATATTTGCAACCACCTTCGACCGACTGCGATGGGAGTTTTCAAGCGGACAGAGCGGTAACGCCACGACAATGACTGATTTCGTCTCTGCGGAGTGGGTGGCGAGCCAGGGCGAGGGTATCCGAATCGTCGACGTGCGCGACGCCTGGGAGTACGACGGCCTCGGCCACCTCCCGAATGCGGTGAGCGTGCCCTTCGATTCGTTCCGGGCAGACGAACACGGCGCGGAGTCCGACGCCGACGCTGGCGAAGGGATGCTCCCCGACGAGGACGACTGGGCACAGTTGCTCTCGGAGGCCGGCGTCTCCCCGGAGAGCGACATCGTCGCGTACGACGACCACCACGGCGTCTTCGCCGCGCGGTTTCTGGTCACCGCAGAACTGTTCGGCCACGACCCCGCCCGGCTCCATCTCCTCGACGGCGACTTCTCCAGTTGGCAACTCGAACGGGAAACGTCGAGCGAGACGCCGGCTGTCGAGCCGACCGACTACGAGCTGACTCGTCCCGACGCGACGCCGCTGGTCGGTCCGGACGCGGTCGCTGACGCCGCGGACGACCCTGACGCGGTGCTGGTCGACACACGCGAGGACGGGGAGTACGACGAGGGCCACATCCCGGGTGCGGTCCTGCTGGACTGGCGGGCCCTCGTCGACGACGAGACGCGGGGACTGCTTCCGCAAGACGAAGCGCGATCTGTTCTCGAACGTGCAGGTATCGTCCCCGAGAAACGTATCGTCCTCTACTGTAACACCGCTCGGCGAATCAGCCACACGTACGTCGTTCTCCGGCATCTCGGCTTCGAGCAGGTGGATTTCTACGAAGGGAGCCTGACCGAATGGGAGGCACAGGGGCGGCCGCTGGAGACGAACTAACTGTTATACCGACTGCTGGCTCAGCTCAGTTGCTGCTGGTCTCCCTGCCGCTCGTTCGTCAACAGCGACGACAGTTCGACCAACAGCGCGATGACGACTGGCCCGGCGATAAAGCCGATGACGCCCAGCGTCAGCACGCCGCCGGTGAACCCGACGAAGTAGAGGCTGGCCGGGAGGCCGGTCGTGTAGCGGGCGAGTTTCGGCCTGATGACTGCGTCGGGGAGGAAGCCGACGAAGACGAGGCCGAACACGGTCACCAGTATCGCGCCGGTGATGTTTCCGTTGATGAGGTCCGCGACAGCGATGGTAAGGACGACGACGCTGGGGCCGATGACGGGGACGAACTGCAGGATGCCGGCGACCACCGCCAGCGCGAACGCGCCCTGATAGCCCAGCAGCCAGAACACGACCCACGCCACGACGAAGGTCCCGAACGCCGTCGCCGCCTGGAGAACGTAAATCGCGTACAGCGTCCCCCGGAGTCGCTGATGGAGTCGGTTGACGACCTCGTGATACGACGCCGGCACCGTCCGATAGGCGGCCTTTTTGGGCGCCTGTGGCCGCCACAGCATCGCGTAGACGAGAATCGTAAACAGGACGGCTTTCAGCGCCAGGACGGGCGATTCTGCCGCGAGGTCGACTGCGAAATCCGTGAGTATCCGTCGCGCTGATAGCAACGTCGGCGCGATCTCGACCGGGTAGCTAAACCCGCCGACATCGATGGTCACCATCGGTGGGAGTTGCTGGAAGAACGAAAACAGGTCACGACGGCGGAGATACAGCACGGCCCCGAGCGGGACGACGATGAGTGTGCCGCTGACGAAGGCGATACCAGTCGTCACGGCCGCCGACAGTCGCTTGTTGAGCCCGTGGCGCCCGAGCCACTTCGAGACGGGGAACAGGACGTATGCGACTGTGATTGCGAAGAATATCGTCGATAGCACTCGCGCGAGAAGGACTGTCGTCAGACAGCCGGTGAGAACGAGCAGGCCCGCGAGGACGTAGGTTCGTCGGCGTGTTACCACGCCCGACCTTTTCTATCGGTCGGTAAAAACGTTATCTGCACACGCCAGGCGAGTAACAGGTCCGTTAGGACCGGGAGAACAGCGCCGCCAACTGCTCCCGTGAGAACAGCGTCGTCGGCCGGTCCATGTGGACGCCGATCTCGCCCTCGAAGGCCTTCATCCCGGCTTTCTGTATCGGCTCCGGCGCGGAGTAGCCGGCCCGAACCGCGTGGCCCAGGCGGATCTCCTGCCGGAGGTCGTCGCGCCACGCACGCTCGTACTCGCCCAGCGTCGCCGGGTCCTCCGGGTCGATTTCCCGGGCCGCGTGGTCGGCCGCGGTCATGCCGTAGCGGATACCGCCGCCGGTGAAGGGTTTGGTCTGGGCGGCGGCGTCGCCGACGAGGAACGACCGCCGGCCGGTGACCCGCTTCGGCGGGCCGATGGGGATAAGTCCGGAACAGCGGTGGTCGGTTTCGACGCCGTAGCCGTCGACGAATGCCTCGAAGCGGCCGCGAGCGTCGTCGCCCGGCGGCACAGCCAGCCCGTACTCGACGCCGGCCTCGCCCCGCGGGATGCGCCAGGCGAAAAAGCGCGGGACTGTGAGGTGAACGTCGACGAAGTCGGTGTGGTCCACCTCGTCGCTGAACCCGAGCACGCCGTGCAGCAGTTCGTCGGGCTCCGGCAGGTCCAGTTCCCGCCGGACGCGGCTCTTCGGGCCGTCACAGCCGGCAACCATTTTCGCTCGGTGCGCCTCGACGCCGTCGTCGCCGCGGACCTCCACGGTGACGCCGTCCCTGTCCTCGGTGACCCCGACGACGGAGTGTGCTTCTCGAACGTCCGCACCGGCGTCGCGGGCCAACCCTGCGAGGTGCTTGTCCAGGCCGACGCGGTCGATGACGTTCGAGATGACCTCATCCTTGTAGAATGGGTGGTCTTGGCTCCCGGGGCCGCCGGTGTGGAACCGCGCGCCGGAGATCTCGTTTTGGAACAGTTCGTCGCGGGCGTCCTCGGTGAACTCCCAGATATCTGTACTCACATGGCCCGAGCAGGCCAGCGGCTTGCCGATCTCCCCCTGTTCGAACACCACCACGTCGAGCCCCCGGCTCGCCGCCTGACGCGCGTACCGGGACCCAGCCGGACCCGCGCCGACCACCACAACATCGTGCATACACGTTCTCTCGGTGTCACGAACCAAATAGCTTCTCGATTCAGACGGACTGTTGTACCCGTTTTCCGGACGACCGCTGGGTCAGCTATCCGTCCCAGGGACTCGCGAATGAGCCTGTTTCTCGGCCAACCGCCGAAACGGCCGTCGCGTCACCAGCCGAAGCAGGGCGTATTTGTCGGTGTAGCCCCTGTCACCGCCTATGGCAGAATATCAGCCTGGGGTGTGTAACATCGGAGCGAACCAGCGCCGCGCCCGCCGGCTGTCGGCCATTGCGTCGTTTGCGGTCGCCATCGGTATCGCCCTCGCCGCCACCCTCGGCGCGATACCCGACCTGTCGCTGTGGGCGACCGTCCCCTTCGTCTTCGGCGGGTACGTCGGCGCGCTGCAGGATTACTTCCGGTTCTGCGTCGCCTTCGGGGCACTCGCCCGCTACGACCTCTCCGGGTCGGGCGGGGAAAGCGGGCGCGTCGACGCAAGCGAGGCTGTTCGCGCCGACCGGCGAAAAGCGGCGAAGATTCTCCTGCTCGCGACCGTTGCGACGGCCGTGACGAGTGGTTTCGGTGCCGTTTTGCTCCGACTGGCGTAGCTGCGGACGGACTCTGATGCCGGCCACTTGCTCGGCCGCCCCTCACACGACGGCCAGTCCGCTCGGGACCTGGTCGTACTCGACCGGCCAGCCCACGCCGTCGGGACCCTCCCGAGTCCACGTCTCCCCGCGCTTTGACTGGAACAGGCCGTGGTTCGTCAGCGCGAGGAAGCCGTCGTCCGGGTCGGCGGTGAGAATCGGCCGGGCCAGTCCCGCCGGCCCCGGTAGACCGTCCATCGACTGTCTCCACCGGTCGCCGTCCCACCGGTAGACGTAGCTCTCGCCGCTGGTGCTGTGGGCCGACCGGGGGCCGCTGGCGGCCGAGACGACGATGCAGTCCGGATCGTCAGGATGGACGGCTAGCCCCCACACGTACCGATGTTCTAATCCTTCCTGCGGGTGGGTCCATGTCTCGCCGCGGTCGGTCGACAGCGCGTAGCCGTCGCCGGCGGCGGTGTACACCCGGTCCGGGGCATCGGGATGAGTCGCCAGCGTGTGGTTGTCCCGCCGCGCGCCCTCGGGGTGGTCGACCCACCTCCCACCGCCGTCGGGACTGCGGACGAACGCGCCGGCCTCGATGGCGGCGTACACCTGTTCCGGGTCGTCCGGTGCGAGGGCGATCCACCGGACATGGTGGGTGTCGGGCCGCGGCGGGAACGACCACCGCGAAGCCGAGTCCAGTTCCGTCAGCCCGGGTTTCTCAGTCCACGTCTCTCCACCGTCGGTCGACTGATAGACCGCGCTCGGCTCCGTTCCGGCCCACACCACGTCGGCATCGTGTGGGCTGACTGTGACGCTCGTCACGCGGTCCCCGGCGTCAAGGGCCGACTCCCACGTCGCTCCGCCATCGGTCGTCCGCTGGAGACCAGCGTCTACGGTGCCCACGAAGGCACGGTCCGGTTCCGCCGCTCCTGCAGCGACGCACTCGATGTCGTGACCGATGAGGCCGTCGTCCCAGCCGCTGTGGCCGTCGCCGACGAGGACGCGGTCACCGAGCGCAGCGTAGGCGGTGTGCATGGCCGACTGTACGACGCCCGAGCCAAGAACACTGGCGGTGTCAGCGACTGACCGACCGCGTCAACGCGAAGACGTACAGCGCGGCGAAGCAGCCGCCGAGCTTAGTCGTCGGCGGCGACCGTTTCGGTCCCGATCCGGCGGTCGAGGAAGCCATCGAGCAGGCGGAACAGCCGCGTTTTCTGCTCGATGTCGGAGGAGGCGTGGCCCTCCTCGCCGAGTTCCCGATACTCGAAATCGCCGTCCGGTCCCTCGGTGTAGCCGGCGACTTCGAGCGCGTCGCGGAACAGGCGGGCCTGCGAGACGGGGACTCGACGGTCGTTGACGCCGTGGACGATGAACAGCGGGGCGTCGAGGTTATCGGCGTGGGTGATGGGCGACCGCTCCTCGTACAGCTCCGGGTTCTCCGCCGGGGTGCCCATGTTCTTCTCCATGAGCTCAGTCCGGTAGTGTGGCATCGTGTTCTCGTACTGGTCTTCGAGGTCCGTGAGGCCGATCCAGGCGACGCCGGCGTCGTACAGGTCAGGGTACTGGACCATTTGCCAGTACGCCGAGTAGCCGCCGTAGGAGCCGCCGAAGACGACGATGCGGTCCTCGTCTACCCACTCACACGTCGCGAGGACGTGCTCGGCGGCCGAGGCCACGTCGCCCTGCTCGGCCCCGCCCCAGTCGTCGTACAGTTCGCGGATGAACTCGCGGCCGTGGCCGGTCGAGCCCCGGTAGTTCACCTGCAACACCGAGAAGCCCTGCTGGACGAGGAACTGCGTGTAGAGGTCGAAGGACTTGCTGTCCATCCCGCGCGGGCCGCCGTGAGGATTGACGATGAGCGGCGACGGCCGCTCGCCGGAATCGTACAGCAGACAGCCGATCTCCAGCGTGTCGTAGGAGTCGTACTCGACGGCGGCCTGCCGCGTCTCTGGCACGCCGTCGGACTCGATGGTGAAGTACTCCGCGTCGGCGAAGTCGTCAGGTGAGAACGGGCCGTACTCGGCTTCGACCAGCGCCTCTGTCTCGTCGGTGTCGAGGTCGTAGGCGAGCAGTTCGGGGCGGCGCGTCGGCGTCGTGTGTAGCGCCAGCAGGCGGTCCCCGGAAAGCACCGGGTCGCCGCCCATCATGCCGAAGGAGGCGACGCCCTCTGGCAGGTCGAGTTCGCGCTCCTCGCCGGATTCGATGGCGTACACGACGGGCACCTTCGTGGCCTCGCGGGTCCGAACGGCCAAGAACCGCTCGCCGTCGGGCAGGAGCGCCTGTGGCTCCTCCTCGTACTCGCCGCCGAACCACGTTACCTCGTCCGTCGCCAGGTCGTAGACACCGCTCCGGGACAGGTCCTCGCTGTTGTCCACGACCAGCAGGCGGTCGCCGTCGGGTCCCCAGTCGGCTGGGGCGGCTTCCGCGCCGGTGACACCGATTTCGAGGGGCTTCGGGTTTGCCCCGTCAGCGTCGCTGACGTACACGTCCATGTTGTCGAAGTCGTCGGTCTCGTTGGTCGTGTATGCCAGCTGCGAGCCGTCGGGTGAGAGGATGCCCGTGTGAACCGCGCGGTCGTAATCGGTCAGCTTCGCCGTCTCGCCGCTCCCGAGGTCGTGGCTGTAGAGGTTCATCTGGCCGTCGCGTGTCGACCCGACCAGCAGGGCCTCACCGTCCCTGCCGACGTCCTGTATCACCACCTGCCCGTCCATCTCGACGACTGCCTCGACCGACCCGTCGCGCTCGATGGCGTACACGTCGTTCTGTTCGTTGCCGTCGTCGTCGAGGTGGAAGAACACCCGCTCCCCGTCGGCTCCCCACTCGACGTGCCAGCGGGCGTTCCGGGGAACTTCGCCGTCGCTCCACTGCTCGTGGGTGCCGCTCTCGACGTCAAGGACGTGAAGCTCGTTGCGCCCGCTCACGTCGTAGTAGAAGGCCACTTCGTCGCCGTTGGGGGACGCCGTCGGATGGGCCAGCGTCGGGAGTCTGGCGAGTTCCTCCAGTACCGTTTCGGGGTCCGTCGCACCGCTTTCAGGGTCGGACATACGACGTGTGCTAACTCCGGCTAGATTGTAGTTGTTCTGCCGACACGAGAGCGTATGTGGTAAGGATGACTGTTCCTGTCGCCCCCGATGGGCGGTACCCACAGACTACGGCGTCCACCAGCGCAGGCCGACCATCACGAACACGATTGCCAGTTGCAGCAGCCCCTGCAGGCCCCCGAGCCTGGCGTTTCGCATCCCGATCTCGGAGACCAGGTCCACGTCCGGGTTCTCTGAGACGACCTGCCGGTAGATGCGGACCTCGCCGGGCAGGATGACCCCGAAGCCCTGCACGGACAGCAGCGTCACGATACCGAGCGTGGCGACGATCCACCACGAGGTCATCGCGAAGGCCGGCAGCGTGGCCGCGAGATACGCGCCGGAACCAACGACGGCGACGCCGAGGACGCCCAGCGTCTTCGGGTCGGTCAGCGCGTCGAACTGGTAGCCGATGAGGAGAACGACCGGAAGCAGCGTCGCGGCGGTCAGAATCGCCAGCCACGGGTCGGCGTTGGGGAACTTCCCGAGGCGGAGCGCCAGCAGGATGCCGCCGCTGATAGTCACCGTCGCCAGCGACGGCATCAGGAACGTCATCTTGGGCGTGAACGAGGCGAAGAAGTCGGCCCGCGCCTCTGGTTCCTGGCCGCCGAGCACCGGCCCCAACACGAGCCCCATGAACAGGTCGATGCCGGTCCACAGCACCCCAGCCATCACATGTACGTAGGTTAGCGCCCGGATGTTGCCGCTGGCGACGGCCCCCGCAAACGCAATGAGCGGGACTGCGACTGCGCCCACGGCAAAGGCCGGGTTCGCTTGCTTCGCCAGCCCACCGATACCCCGTTTCCGCTCGATGCGGTCCGCTGTCGACTGCGCCATAGCTGGCTATATCAGGTTTCGCCGTCGACTAAAACGTTGGTGGCGGGTGCGGAGATTTATCCCGGAACACGGCATCACTCTCAGGTATGACCGCACGCTTAATACGATGCAATACGTTGCATTTCGCATGGAGAACGTCACTACTCGAATGAGCGATACGGAACTCGATCTGGTGGCGCGTCTCGCTGAGGCGAAAGGAGAGAGTCGGAGCGACGCGATCCGACAGGCGATCCGGCAAGGCGCTCGCGAGGAACTCGTTCGGGTCGCCCTCCAGCGCTATCAGGACGGAGCGGTCGGGATGCGCGGTGCGGCGGAGTTGGCAGGGCTCACCATCGCGGAGATGATGGCTGAAGCGAACGACCGCGGAGTTCTGTCGAACTACGACGAGGTCGATCTGGCCGACGACGTAGACGCACTTCGATGACCTGGAACGGGCGGGTCGTACTTCTTGATGCGAGCGTTATTATTACATTAGCTGAAACCGGGTCGATTGATTTACTCGATTCCGTGCGTGGCGGATTGGCCGTCCCTCGGGCGGTAAAATTCGAGATCTCGAAAGAGCCTGCTAAATCAGCACTCGACACCTGCATAGATGAAGGGAGTATCGTTCAAACTAATATTCTCGCCTGGGCCGGAGAGGAAGATCAAGATGAACTCGTTTCCGATTCAGCAGCTCGACTCGGGAACGATCCTGGGTCAGTAATTGATACCGAAAGAAAAGTTCCAATGATCGTCGACGGCGATGTTGCACTGCTCACCGGCGCTCGACTTGCGGACGAGTGTGTCGTCATCACCGATGACAAACCGCTCCGGAATGCTTGTAAGTCAATATCGCTACCAGTTTCGGGGACAATCGGTGTACTCGTCCGTGCCGTGGAAACCGGGGATATTGATCCGGACGCCGCAAAGGAGACGCTCTATGCGATGGATGAAGTCGGAGCCCGCCTCAGTGCGAGTCTCGTGAGGCGAGTGGAGCGATTGATCGACGACGCGGCCGATTAGTCGTCGTCCGCAGCCGGCTGTTCGGCCGATAGCTCGCGGTCTGCTCGCGGCCCCTCTAGGTCGACGTTCGGCAGCAGGTCACGGAGGTACTGCCCGGTGTAGGACGCGTCGGTCCGGGCCACGTCCTCCGGGGTGCCCTCGGCGACGAGTTCGCCGCCGTTCTCGCCGCCCTCCGGCCCGAGGTCGATGATGTGGTCGGCGTTTTTCACCAGGTCGAGTTCGTGCTCGATGACGACCACCGTGTTGCCGTCGTCGGTGAGCCGGTGGAGCACGTCGATGAGCTTGCGCTCGTCCTCGGGGTGGAGCCCGGTCGTGGGTTCGTCAAGCAGGTACAGCGTCTCGCCCGAATCCTTCTTGCCGAGTTCCTCGGCGAGTTTCACCCGCTGGGCCTCCCCGCCCGAGAGGGTGGTCGAGGGCTGACCGAGGCGCATGTAATCCAGGCCCACGTCCTTCAGGAGCTCCAGCCGGCGGCGAATCCCCGAATGGCTCTCGAAGAAGTCGTAGGCCTCCTTGACGGTCATGTCGAGCACGTCGGCGATGGTCGCGCCCTTGTAGGTCACGTCCAGCGTCTCGTCGTTGTACCGCGCGCCGCCACACTCCTCGCAGGGGACCGTCACGTCCGAGAGGAAGTTCATGTCGATGGTGACCGTCCCCTGGCCGCCACACCCCTCACAGCGGCCGCCCTTGACGTTGAACGAGAACCGGCCCTTCTCGTAGCCGCGCTGTTTCGCCAGGTTCGTTTCGGCGAACAGCTCGCGAATGTGGTCGAAGACGTTGGTGTAGGTCGCCGGGTTGGACCGCGGCGTGCGGCCGATGGGCGACTGGTCGATGAGCCGCACCGTCTCGACGTTGTCGAGGCCGTCGATGGCGTCGTGCTCGCCGGGGTTCACGTCGGTGTCGTTCATCCGACGGACCAGCCCTTTGTACAGCACGTCGTGCATCAGCGTGGACTTGCCCGACCCCGAGACGCCCGTGATGGCAGTGAACGTCCCGAGCGGGATGGACACGTCGAGGTCGGCGAGGTTGTGCTGGCGAGCGCCCCGAACCGTGAGTTCGCCGTCGGCCTCGCGGCGGCTGTCGGGCACCGGAATCGTCCGCTCGCCCGAGAGGTACTCCCCGGTCACCGACGCCTCAGTGTCGATGACCTCCTCCATCGGGCCGTTGACGACGACCTCGCCGCCGCGCTTGCCCGGGCCGGGACCCATGTCGATTATCTGGTCGGCCCGGCGCATCGTCTCGGTGTCGTGTTCGACGACCAGCAGCGTGTTCCCGAGGTCCCGCAGTTCCTCCAGCGTGTTCAGCAGGCGGTCGTTGTCCCGCTGGTGGAGGCCGATGGAGGGTTCGTCAAGGACGTAGAGGACGCCGACGAGGCCGCTGCCGATCTGCGTTGCCAGCCGGATGCGCTGGCTCTCACCACCAGAGAGCGTCGAGGCCTCGCGGTCCAGCGTCAGGTAGTCCAGACCCACCTCGGTCATGAAGCCGAGGCGGGCGCGAATCTCCTTCAGAATCTCCTCGGCGATTTTCCGGTCCCGGGACGAGAGGTGCTCCTCCATCCCCTCGAAGTGGGCCAGCGCGTCGCTGATGGACATCTCGTTTACCTCGGTGATCGAGGTGCCGTCGACGAGCACCGCCCGCGATTCGGCTTTGAGCCGCGTCCCTTCACAGGCCGGGCACGTCGTGGTCGCCATGAACTCCTCGATGTGCTCGCGAGCGCGGTCCGAGTCTGTCTCGACGTGTCGCCGCTCCAGGTTCGGGATGACGCCCTCGAAGCGCTCGGTCTTCTCTCGGGTGCCGTTCTTGGTCCGCCACTCGAAGTGGACACGGCTGTCGGTCCCGTAGAGGAACTGCCGCTGGATGGATTCGTCGAGTTCCTCGAACGGCGTCGAAAGGTCCACGCCGAAGTGCTCGGCGACGTTGTCCAGTTGCCGTGAGTAGTACGTCCGGTCGTAGCTCCAGGGCTCGAAGACGTGCTTGAGCGGCTTCGATGGGTCGGTGATGACCAGATCCTCGCTGACCTCCTTGGTCTCGCCCAGCCCCTCACACTCCGGGCAGGCCCCGTGCGGCGAGTTGAACGAGAACGACCGCGTCTCGATTTCGGAGATGTCGATACCGCAGTGGGTACAGGCCAGATCCTCGGAGAGTTCGACGACGAGGCGATCCGAGGCGGTTCCGTCGCCGTCCTCCTCCCCGTCGGCGAGGTCGCCGGTCGCCCTGGCATCCGACCCGCCGAGCGTCTCCGCCGCGCCCCCGGGCGGGTCCGGCAGGATGACCTTCAGCGTCCCGTCGGCCTCTTCGAGTGCCGTCTCGACGGAGTCCGTGATGCGCGAGCGGGCGTCCGGCGATATCTTCACGCGGTCCACGACCACGTCGACGGTGTGGTCGTAGTTCTCGTCCAGGTCGGGGCGGTCCATCGTGAGGTCGAACTCCTCGCTGTCGACCTCGACGCGGCTGTACCCCTCGCTCACGAGGTCGTCGAACAGGTCCTCGAAGGCCCCCTTCTGGTCGCGGACGACCGGCGCACACAGCTTGGCGCGGGTCCCCTCGGGGAGTTCCAGAATCCGCGAGACCATGTTCTGTGCGGACTGCTCACCGACTTCACGGCCACACTCCGGACAGTGGGGCGTCCCGACGCGCGCGTACAGCAAGCGGAGGTAGTCGTGCAGTTCGGTGACGGTCCCAACCGTCGAACGGGGGTTGTTGGCGGCGTTCTTCTGGTCGATGGAGATTGCAGGGGAGAGTCCCTCCACGTTCTCGACCTGCGGCTTGTCCATCTGCCCCAGGAAGTTCCGTGCGTAGGCGGAGAGCGATTCGATGTAGCGCCGCTGGCCTTCGGCGTACACCGTCTCGAATGCGAGCGAGGATTTGCCCGACCCCGACAGCCCGGTGACGACTGTCAGTTCCTCGCGGGGGATCTCCACGTCGACGTCCTTGAGGTTGTGTTCCTCGGCCCCCCGGACCTCGATTATATCCTTGCTCATCTTGGATTTTACTTGGCCGGCAGGGGGGAAACCCTGTCGGTTCGGGCCTCGGCGGACGACTTCAGGCGCGTGACTGTTTTTATTTTGAACAGTACGTCGAAAGATTTACCACGAATATCGAATATGAGATTGGTATGGGAACGAGCGACTACGACATCAAGGGGATCGACCTCTCCGACGACAGCTACACAGTCGAACAGAGTCTGGTCCGCAACAAGTACAAAGCCATGGACGCCGCCGGGAACGTCGTCCTCCGCGGGAAACAGAAGATGATGAAGATGAAAGAGGAGTTCCCGTTCGTCGACGCAAACGACAACGAGGTGTTCCAGGTCAAGGCCGGCGGCATCATCGACGTGGCCGGCAACTACGTCCTGACCGATTCCAAGACCGGCGAAGACATCGTCATCCTCGACAACGACTACTCCATCTTCCAAGATACGTGGAAGATTCGGGACGCCAGTACCGAGGCGAAGATCGCCGAGATCACCTCACAGGGCGCGCTCGTGACCATCGCCCGAAACGTCGTCCCGTTCGGCGGCTGGATTCCCCACAAGTACGAGATCAGCGATCAGGACGGCAACCACGTCGGCAACATCGACGGGCAGTTCTCGCTGAAAGACCGCTACGAGATTACTATCGACGACGCCAGCACGGTTCCGAAGGAGCCGATCATTGCCGCGGCGATGGTTATCGACGCGATTCAGGGGAACTGACCCCTCACCGGAATCCTTCTTGCCCTGGCTCCCGCATGGACGGCTATGCGCCGCCGGACGGTCCTCCGACGACTCGCCCTCGCAGGCACAGGTGTCGGCCTCGCTACGGGGACGACCCGCGGCCATCCGATGCCGACCGGAGATGGGACAGCCGAGCCAGCGGCCTCCGACACCCCGACTGGCGAGGACCCGCTGGGCGTGCTAGAGATGGAGACGGTGTACGAGGTCGTTACCAGCCTCGACGGACACACGGCCTACGTCGCGACGGGGGACGGCATCGCGCTCGTCGACCTCGTCACGCCGACCAGTCCGCGACTGCTCAGCCGACGGACCGACCTGCTGGCCGAGAGCGATGACGGGCCAATACAGCGTGTACAGGACCTCGCTGTCAGCGGCTCACGGCTGCTGGCCGCCGGTCCCGCTCACCCCGCTGACGGAGCCCACGGTCTCGTCGTCTTCGACGTGAGCGACCGGCAGGCTCCGGAGCGAATCGCGGGCCTCGAACTGGACACACGGGTCCACAACTGTCACTTTGACGGCCGCTACGCCTATCTGACCGCAAACGACCGCGACGGCAACCCCTTGCTCGTGGCCGATATCGAAGCCGAAGAGGAAGTCGGCGAGTGGTCGCTGCTTGACGCCGGCGACGCCTGGACCGACGTGCCGACGAGTCTCTGGCCGCTGCACGACGTGTGGGTGCAGGACGACCGGGCCTACTTGGCGTACTGGGACGGCGGGACGTGGGTCGTCGACGTATCAGACCCGAGTGATATCTCGCTGGTGGCGAAGGTCCGCGGGCGCTCCCCCGAAGACCTCGCCGCCATCGAGGACCCCGGGACCGAGCGGAGCGAACCGCCGGGCAACGACCACTTCGTGACGGTCAATGAGGACGCGTCGCTGCTGGGCGTCGGCGGCGAATCATGGGACCTCGCGGACGACGACAGCGGCGGCCCCAGCGGCATCGACCTGTACGACATCAGCGACCCGACCGACGCCGAACTACTGTCGACGCTCGACCCGCCGCCGACCTCGGACCCATCGCCGGGTGGCATCCTTACGACGGCACACAACTTCGAACTGACCGACAACCGCTGTTACTCGGCGTGGTACAACGGCGGGGTCCGGGTCCACGACCTGACGGACCCGACCGCGCCTGAACTCGCGTTCGAGTGGCGCGACACTGAAACGACCTCGTTCTGGACCGCCCAGCGCGCCGCCGGCTGTTTCGTCGCCGGGAGCACGAACGCGAGCCAGGGGACCGAGGTCCAGCCCGGGCTGTACACGTTCCCCGACCCGCAGATACGGACGCCAACGCCCACGGACGACGAGGCGGGCAACGCTACCGACGCTGACGGCACCTCCCTTGGCGTCGGCGGTCCCGGCTTCGGCGTCGGGTCGGCAGTCGCGGCGGTCGGACTCGCAGCGTGGCGCGCCCGACGCCGGCGCGACTGATCTCGCCCGCCTGATTGAGCCCCGTTGCGTCACTCTAGCGCGCTCTTCACAGCGGCGGCGACGCTCCGGGCGCGCTCGGCCAGCGGTTCGGAGATGTGTCCCCGCTCGACGGCCGCGTCGAGTTCGTCGTCGTCGACCCGCTCGACGGTGCCGTCGGCGTGTTTCACCACGTCGACGTGGAGGTCCACGTACCGGGCGGTGTCGGGGAATATCTCGACGGGTGTACAGACGTTGACGTAGGTGCCCTTCTTCTCGCCGTCGCTGTCGCGGTACACCGTCGGATACCACCAGCGCCCCTCCTTGACCTTTGTCTCGGCGATGTCGCCGGCCTCTTTTGGGACGCCCAGCGCGTCGTAGGAGCCGCCGGGGCTCATCTCGCGCTCGATTGTCACCGTCCCGTCGCTCTCGACGGCCTGGACTTCACCGCTGCCCAGCGTGATGAGTCGGCCGTCGGGCTTGCCGTGACCCAGCGACAGCGACCCGCCGACCTGCGGGCCGAACTGCCGGGTCGTTACGGCGAAGGGGAAGTCCGTCTCGCCGGTTTCGGGGTCGTCACACAGCGCTTCGACGTAGTCCACAGCGGCGCTGGCCGCGCGGTCCCCGGCCTTCACGCGGTGGTGGCCCGGCATCGTCGCCGTCACCTCGCGGCGGACCTCGTCGAGGGCGAACCGGCTCTCGCGGCCGAACCACAGCCACGCCGTCGAACGTCCCTCGTCGTAACGGGTCGGCGCGCAGTCCTCGGGCGCGCCGGCCCCGTCGAGCGATGCATCGATGGCCGCCGCACGGTCGTTGGTGGCGTCGAGTGCCGCAGCCAGCGCGTCGAAGCTCGCGTCCTCGCTCACCGATTCCCACGAAACGCCCCAGCCGTCCCGGGGCTCCGCGGCGATGAGGTCCAGCATCGCCGGGCCGCCGGTCCCCGACCTGTTGGCGGTCCCGCCGCGCACGAGCGAGAGGAGCGACCCGCGAACCGCGACGGTGGTGTCCAGCACGGGGCGGCCGTTCGTCCACGGCGCGCTCGCCTCGACGACCTGTACCCGGAGGGTATCGCCCGTCGCGACGCGCTCGTCCGAGGACGAGTACGGGAGAAAGCCCTCGCCGTCGCCGAGGTCGACGACAGCGCCGCTCCCCAGCGTCTCCGTTACCGTGCCGGCGTAAATAGCGCCCTCGGGCGTCGGGTCGTCCCAGCGGAGCGTGTCCCGACCGATTTCAGTCAGGCGGTCGGTGACTGTTTCGGCAACGTCGCGGTCCCCCACGACGCCGACGCCCTGCTGGTCGTCCGTCGTCACCACGGTGACCGCCGCCCGCTCGTCGGCGAACTCGCCGTCGAAGCGGTCCTCGATAGGACCCGATGCCTGGACGACCTCGTGGTCCGCCTCGCGCAGTAACTGGGTCAGCGCCGTTGCGTAGATGCCCCTGACCCGGACGGTCATAGCGCGTCCTCGTCGGCGGCAAAGCGGACCCGTCCGTGGACTGTCGGCCCCAGCGAGAGCTCTACTTTCTCGTCGCTCAGAACGCGTCCGCCCTCGACCGGGACGCCCCAAGTGTCGAAGCGCAGATATCCCCGGATATCGTCGGCGTGGGTGAACAGGTCGCAGTATTCGACGGTGTGTTCCTGAATCTCGCTGGAACTGTGAGCGATATCCATATCGGAGTACACCGTCTCGCGGCCGTCGAAGAAGGCTTCCAGTTCTCCGGCCGCGTCGTCGGTGGCTTCGACCACCGCGTCGGAGGCCGCTTCGATGGTCGCTTGCTCAACGCCAGCATCGCGGAGCGCCTGCTGTTCGCGTTGCGTGAAGTGCATACCCGCGAGTCAGTGGCGGGGAGAGGAAAACAGTGCGGAATCGCCTACACGATCATCGCGTTCAGCACGAGCATCAACAGCCCGAACATGACGCCGGTCGCGACGATTGTTCGAGGGTCGATACGGATCGTGTTCTGGTCTTCGGCGTCGAAATATCGGACCAGTCCCGCACTGGACATCAGTCCGCCGCCGTCGCTGCCACTCATACTTCAGGGTGGTGTATCACCAACACTAAGCCTTTCGGGTCGCCCGCGATTGCGTGCCTCCGGTACACATGGATAACCCTTATCAGATACCGCGGGCTAACACGAACAGAGTACTATGACGGTTACACTGAAGGACTTCTACGCGGACTGGTGCGGCCCTTGCAAAACGCAGGACCCGATCCTCGAAGACCTCGAGGAGGACTGGACGGACGTCGAGTTCGAGAAGATCAACGTCGACGAGGAACAGGACGTTGCCAACGAGTACCAGGTGCGCTCCCTCCCGACGCTCATCATCGAGAACGACGACGGCATCGTCGAGCGCTTCGTCGGCGTCACGCAGGCCGACGACATCGACGACGCGCTGCAGCAGGCCTCGGCGTAACGCAGTCGTTTTTGCGGTTCGTCACGTCAGCCGATAGCGACCGCTAGCTCACTCCCGTTCGGCCAGCCCCGAATCGTCGATTTCGTCGACGGCGATGAGCATTCGGCCGCCGTCGAGTGCCGTCACCATCTTCGATTCGGTGAAGGTGGTTTCGTCGGCCCGCAGCCCTTTGCTCTGGCCGGTCCACTTCCCGCCGCGTTGGACGACGGGGATGACGTGCGTTCTGATGTGCTGGACCTCGTTGCTCGGGTGGAGTTCCGACCAGTGCTTGCCGACGAGTTCCTCCGACTCGTAGCCGTAAAACGAGGCGTAGGTCTCGTCGACTCGCTCGAAGCGTTCGTCCGAGCCGATAACGCCGACACCGCTGAGTTTGACTTCGCTGCCCGTCTCGAAGCTGCCGTCCGAGTCGACGGCGTGTTCGACCCGGCGGATGAGCGACGTGTACTGGTCCGTCCCGACGGACTTCTTGAGGTAGTCGGTGACGCCGGCCTGGATGATCTCGGCGGCGACGTCGCCGGTCTCCTCCCCGGAGAACAGCAACACCGGCAGTTTCTGGTGGGTCTCCCGGATGGCTTCGAGGAAGTCGATGCCGTTCATCTCCGGCATGCTGTAATCGCTGACGACACAGTCGAAATTCGTCTCCGAAGACCGAATCATCGTGAGAGCGTTCTTGGGATTCGTCTCCGTCGTGACAGTACAGTCAAGGCCGCTGTCTTCTCGTTCGAGATACGTTTCGACGAGGGCTCCCAACGCCGCGTCATCGTCGACATGGAGTATTGAGAGCGAGTCTTCCGTCTCCATTCTTTGCTATCAGGGATAGAGTACGCAAGTAGTTGACGCCTATCTTGAGGTATTTGATAACCAACTGCGCGACCAGCCGCGGGCCGCGCCAGCGTCTCGTCGCTGGCGTCGGGGAAGGGCAGGGCTGCCGCTGGAACAGGAGTAGCAGTAGCGCCGTCGTTGCGGTGGCCGAGTGAGTGCAGTAAAGCATACCGCTCGCCAGCGGCGAGCGGTTTCACTTCTCGCGACCAGCGGGAGCGAGAAGGTCGTTTAGCGTAAGATTTTTTGCGAACCCGCTCCCCACAGCTGCGCTCTGCGAGCGCGCGAGGAGAGGGGGTGACGTAAAAAGGTACTATTGGAACCGCACGCCGAGGTCGCTG
>NZ_WPCB01000007.1:0-109816 GCF_009741785.1 Haloarcula sp. CBA1122 | reverse complement strand
TTTTCGCCACCGAAAGACTCGCGTTGCTCGCTCGTCTTTCGAGCTGCTCGGAAATCGAAGATTTCCGGCATGACGAGACGGCAATGCCGTCTCGAACCACCTCGCTCGCTTCGCTCACGAGGACCACGTTTTTGCGCCGAGTGGTGCACCTCCGTACCCGAGGCCGAAAAAGGTGGGTTACTTGCCCTTGCCGCGGTTGCTGCGCAGCGACGGGCGGGTCTTCTCGCTCCCTTTGCCCTTACCGCTGAGGCCGCGGTTGCGGCGGCCGGCACCGGTCAGACCGCGGAAGACGCGGTCGGCCTGGTCGTCGGCACAGATCCACGACAGGTCGTCGTCGTTCTGGATGGCCGGGTGGTTCGGGTCGATGAGGATGACTTCGTGCCACTTCTGTCGGCCGTCCTGACCGACGGAGTAGCTGTTGAGCACGCGCAGGTTCGGGAAGGTGCGGGAGGCGCGTTCCTCGGCGACGCGCTGGATGTCCTTCCGGCGGGTGATGCGCGTGACGCCTTGGCGCTTGGACCGGCGACCGGCCTTGTGTCGGCGCTTGCGTGCGCCGCCCTTGCGGACGGAGACGCGGGCGACGACGACGCCCTGTTTCGCCTTGTAGCCCTGCGAGCGGGCCTTGTCGAGGCGGGTCGGGCGCTCGATGCGCTCGACGGCCCCTTCGTTGCGCCACTCCTGCTGGCGCTGCCACTGTAGTTCTGCGAGCTGTCCGTCACCTGGGTTCTTCCAGGCGTCTCGAATGTAGGAATATGCGCTTCGTGCCATCTGTGTTCACCACGGGCGTTGCGTGGTTCAAGTCGCGCTCGGCGCGACTCACATCCCGACCTGCACACGCAGGTGCCCGCTGGTGCCCGTCGTCCAGCGAGTTACCCGGAGTTTGCCGTTCGGAGTCTTAAACGGTTCGGACCAGACTCGCGGATGTGACCCGCTCACGCAGGGACGCGACCGCTGAAAACGTCGGATATCTGTGGTTTAGCAACACAAATCGTTAAGTTGTTCCCAGCCGGAGAGTCATGTATTACCATGACAGACCTTGGTGGCTTTCAGGACCATGTAGCGCGAATCGACCTCGGGGACGGGGACGTAGCCTACGAAGGTATCGACGAGGAAGACGCGAAAAAGTACATCGGTGCACGCGGGCTCGGCGTGAAGTACGTCTTCGATCAGGGACCGGACGTGGACCCGCTGGGTCCGGACAACCTGCTGGCGTTCATGAACGGGCCGCTGACGGGGACACAGGTGACGATGAGCGGCCGTATCGCCATCTGTACGAAATCGCCGCTGACGGGGACGGTCACTGATTCCCACCACGGCGGCTGGTCCGGAGCGCGGCTCAAGTGGTCAGGCTTCGACGGACTCCTCTTCGAGGGCCAGGCCGACGAGCCGGTGTATGCGCTCGTCGAAGACGGCGAAGTGGAACTGCGCGACGCCTCGCACCTCTGGGGGCAGGGCGTCCACGACACCATCGACGACCTCGAAGGCGAAATCGAGGGCGGTTCGCTGGGCAAGAACCTCTCGGTGATGGCCATCGGACAGGGCGGTGAAAACGAGGTCAAGTACGCCTGTATCATCAACGAAGACGACCGCGCGTCGGGCCGCGGCGGCACCGGCTGCGTGATGGGCAACAAGAACCTCAAAGCCGTCGTCGTGAAATCCGGGACGCGGATGCCCAAGCCGAAGGATCAGGAGACGTTCCAGGAGGGTCACAAGCAGGCGATGCAGGTCATCCAGGAGTCCGACGTGACCGCACCCAACGAGGGCGGACTCTCGATGTACGGCACGAACGTCCTGATGAACCTCACCGAAGAGATGGACGGCCTCCCGACGAAGAACGCGAAGTACTCTTCGACGCGCTCGTACTCGGACGCCGAAGGCGACGGCGAGCGCATTATGGATTCGGAGAACGTCTCCGGCGAGAACGTCCGGGAGAACATCCTGGTCGACGAGCCGACCTGTCACTCCTGTCCGGTCGCCTGCAAGAAGGAAGTCGAGGTGCAGGCGATGCACAAGGGCGAGGAGATGAACGTCCGCACGGAGTCCTACGAGTACGAGTCCGCGTGGGCGCTCGGCCCGAACTCCGGCCACGTCGAACGCGACAAGATCGCCGTGATGCTCGACCGGTGTAACGACGTCGGCGTCGACACCATCGACGTTGGCAACACCATGGCGATGGCGATGGAGATGACCGAGGAGGGCAAACTCGACGAGCTCGGCGACGGCCTGGACTGGGGCGACGCCGAGACGATGATCGACATGATCGAGATGATCGCCCACCGCGAGACGGAACTCGCGGACCATCTCGCTGAGGGGCCGGACCACCTCGCAGAGGAGTTCGATGCCCACACCAACTCGCTGGCGGTCAAGGGCCAGACGATGGCGGCTTACGACCCGCGCTGTATGAAGGGGATGGCAATCGGGTACGCGACCTCGAACCGCGGCGCGTGTCACCTGCGCGGCTACACGCCGGCGGCTGAGATTCTCGGCATCCCGGAGAAGGTCGACCCGCGAGAGTGGGAGGGCAAAGGCGAGCTGTGTGCCACCTTCCAGGACCTGCACGCTATCAGCGACTCCTTCGACATCTGCAAGTTCAACGCCTTCGCCGAAGGCATCGAGGAGTACGTCCTGCAGTACAACGGCATGACTGGGCTGGACGTGAGCGAGGAGGAACTGATGGAGGCCGGCGAGCGCGTCTACAACCTCGAACGGTACTACAACAACCTCGCGGGCTTCGACGGGTCCGACGACGACCTGCCAAACCGGTTCGTGGAGGGCGACGAGCACGCGATGCCGGCACAGGGCGGTTCCGAGGGCGAACTCGCGGAACTCTCGAAGATGAAAGACGAGTACTACGAGGTGCGTGACTGGGAGAACGGTGTCGTTCCCGACGAGAAACTCGATGAACTTGGCATCGACATCGGTCCCGGAACCGGCGTCAGCTCCGGTGGCGCAGCGGCACCGAGCGACGACTGAGACAGCCCCGGCAGCCGAACACACTTCAGTTCTCTAATGCGCAAGGAAGATATCGACGACTTCGAATTCCAGGTAGAGTCCCGACTGACCAGCCACGGCGTTTACGTCACCGAGTTCGACGACGAGGGCGAGACGTACCGGCTCACCTACGAGTCGATTTCGGCCGACGAGGCGGCCGTTATTCCCCACCGGGAAATCGGTCGCGTCATCAACGTCTTCCGGGACCTGCACGCCGATGACTGGTCCGGGGTCGACATCGAGGCGACGGTGACGGACCTCGAAGACACCGAACTCGGCGAATGGTCAGTCGACAGCGAGTGGATCGATGCCCTCGAAAACGGCGATCTCTCGGAGACGGACTTCTCCCAGCGCGTGCTGGAGACGATTACGGTTCGGAGCTGACCGCCAGCACGTCCCTGATTTCGAGCGTCGTCTCGAACTCCTCGCTTCTGTCCAGCCGCCGGCCGTCGCGCTCGAACTGGGCGGCGTGAGCCCGCCGAACCGCGTCCCGCTCGCGGTCGCTCAGCCCGAGTTCTGTACCGATACTGTCCCAGCGGCCCGACTCGGCGCAGACGTAATCGGCCTCTCTGGGGCCGCTGATGCGCTCGTACTTCCTGTCGTAGCTCGCACGGTTCGCCCGGAGATACGTCTGGACCCGTCCGAGCAGGTCAGGGAGCTGGTCGAGCGGCACGCTGGCCTGTGTGCCGGCCAGCAGGACAATCTGCCCCTCGATGGGGTACGACGGGTCGGCCATCGCGCCCCGGTCAGCCGCCCGCCCGCATCGCTTTCTGTGCGAACTTCTCGATGAGCGGCTCCAGCGTCTCCGGCTCGCCGTCGAACTGGATCGTCACCTCGTTGAGCTGGAGGCTCGGCCCGATAGCGACTTTTTCCTCGGAGAGCGTTGCCGCCCAGCCGTCACCTTCGACGGTCGCGTCGCCGCGTTGCTCGCCGCCCAGGTTCTCCAGATAGCCGATAGCAGCCCGTGCCGAGATGCCGCGAAAACTCCGTTCACGCTCCATTACGTGGTCGTTACGGGTGCGGTCGTCTAAACCTATCGGCGGTCCGGCGCTCGTTTGCCACACCCGCGCTATCCCGAGGTGTCACTCTGCCGGACAGAGAGGGTCTACCCCGGCCGGATACCGTCGTCGACGATGCGGGCGTTGCGCTCGCGATTGATTCGCTCGTCTAAGTCCTCGTGGTCGTAAATCTGGGCGATGACGGCGGCGTGGAGGTCGCGCCAGGCCATCGCGTAGATGGGTGACTGGCCCCAGGCTCGGAGTTCGACGACGTATTCGTCGTAGGCCTCCCACCGGCTCTCGAACTGCTCGATGTGGTCGACGACAGCGCTGGCCGGCTCTTCGGTATTGAGCGCGGCGTTGAGCTCCCGCTCCCAGCCACCAACGGCCTGTTCCATGTCGCGTTTCGTGTCCTCGCTGTCCGGCGGCAGCGAGTCGACGATTCCGGCCGGAATCCCCAGTTCGATGTCGTCCATATCGCCACACAGAGTTCGCGGCCAATAAACCCCAGCGATGGGGGAACATGTTCGTCTCTACTGATTTGTGTCGGCGGGTCATAGCGCATGTATGAGCAGTGAGACAGTAGAGCGACAGTCGTCGGCACCGGACCTGACCACTGTCGAGGTCAGGTGTACCGGCCACGTCCGCCGGGTCGTCGGCGAACCGGCGCTGTCATACACGTTCGAAGGGAACACGCTACGTGACCTCCTCGACGCGTTCTTCCGGGAGTACGACGTGAGCGATATGCTCATCGCGGAGACCGAAGCCGACGCCACCACCGAGGGCTGGGCCCCGGAGATGGCGGACTTGCCGGGCGACTGGGCGAAAAACCCCGAAGGCGAGCAGACCAGATGCTACGCGCGAGTGGCGGTCAACGGCGAGTTCAACGAACACCTCGATGGACTGGACACAGAATTAGAAGCCGGCGACCGCGTCGGATTGATGTTCCCGTTTATTTTCTGTTGCTGATTCGAGTCCCCGCCTGCTCCGCCGGGCCGTTCTACCCCCCGGCAACTGGCGGGAACACGCTGAGTTCGTCCCCGTCTTCCAGCGCCGTCTCCTCTCCGTCGAGATGAGCGATGTCCGTCCCGTTCCGAAGAATCGTCAGGTACTCCCGCAGTTCGCCGTCCTCGAACAGGTCCATCTCGGTGAACTCCTCGGAGAGCTGTCGGAGCACGTCACCCGCCTGCAGGTCGTTTTCGTACTCGCGCTGAACCGTTTTCTGCCCCACGGCTTCCCGGAAGTTGGCGAAAAACCGCAGCTCGATTTGCATACCGCTGGGTTGGCGGTCGAGTGGCTTAAATCACAGCGCTCGGACCGCGTGAATCGAACGAGCAACTGATTTATTCGTTGTATTGAATCTATCATCGACCTCGAATTCCTATTCGATGGGAACGACTTCGACCCGTTTTACCGTCCCAGTCCATGACTCCGCGTATGGAACGTGTGGTCGCAAGCGATGACCCGATGATAGCTGTCGACCGACTGCGGGCGGCACTCGACGCCGATGTCGCCGTCGCGGAGACAGATGACGAGGACGCGGTCCGGGACGCTGCCGCCGGTGCTGCGGCGCTCGTCGTGGACGTGAACACGCCGGTCACCGCTGCGGTGCTCGACGCGCTGGACGACCTCCAGATCGTCGCGCGAGCGGGTGTCGGTATCGACAACATCGACGTGTCCGCGGCAGCGGACAACGGCGTAGCCGTCACGAACGTCCCCGAGTACTGCACGGACGAGGTCGCGACCCACACGGTGACGCTCCTGCTTGACTGCGTTCGGACACTCACGGCCTACGACCGCGACGTTCGCGACGGCGGGTGGGGCTGGGAGCGGACCCGACCGGTACACCGCGTCCGCGACCAGACGCTCGGTCTCGTTTCCTTCGGCCCAATCGCGAGACGAGTGCGCGACCAACTGCGAGGGTTCGACATCGACGTCATCGCCTACGACCCGTACGTCGACGCCGAGGAGATGGCCGAAGCCGATGTCGAGAAGGTCACGCTTGAGACGCTGTACGAGCGGGCCGACTACGTCTCCCTCCACGCGCCGTTGACCGAGAGCACGGCGGAGATGATAGACGCTGACGCGCTCGCGGCAATGCGCGACCACACCGTCCTCGTCAACACCGGCCGCGGCGGCCTCGTCGACGAGGGAGCGCTTCGGGCGGCGCTGGACGACGGGACGATTGCGGCCGCCGGCCTCGACGTGCTGGCCGAGGAACCGCCGACGGCGGACCACCCGCTGGTCGGCCTTGACAACTGCATCGTTACGCCTCACGCGGCCTGGTACTCCGAGGAAGCCCGCGACGACCTCAACGCCGCCGTCGCCGCGAACGTCGAGGCCGCGCTGGCCGGTGAGACGCCACCGAACCGGATCGACCCCGAGACGGACTGGCTGTAAATATACGGCCGTGGTTGACCGCTAAGACCGTCGAAACGGTTGTCGGCGAGTGGTGTGACCGCGCTCAGCAGCGGATGAACTCCCGACGCTGGTCGCCGAGGGCGCTCTGACCCGTGACCGCCGTCTTGATATCTCTGACGAGATTCGAGAGATACGCGCGAAGCCCGGGGTCACATGTGCCGACGCGCCTGGCCTGCCGGTAATCACAGCAGAGCGCGACCGGCAACAGCGGGGCCGCAAACAGTCCCGAAAGCGTGACGCCCAACTGGAAGGGGTGGCCGGCCGGGACGGCGAGCCACGCAGCGGCCACGACCGCCCAGAACACGACTCCGTAGATGACGGTGTGTCGCCAGTTGTGCGGCGGCAGTTCATATCCGCGAATACGCGATGCGGACTCGTCCGGCGTATCGCCGGCGGTCGGTCCGCCGGGCGATTCGCCAGTAGATGCGGAGACAGGACACGACATACTCTATCGGTGGCCTCCCGTACCAATTACAGCTTGTTTGGCATACGCCGAATGAGACAGTGCGTATAAACGGCTTGGCACGCAACGGGACGTATATGCGAGAGTTCATCTTCACTATCGACTACGAACGGAATGTCGACCCCGTGATGGACGTGTTCATCGACTACCCGGAAACCCACTCCCGGACTATCGCGTGCAACGTCACGCGAGACGGGATGTGGCGGCTCGAACGGGTCGCCGGCCCGGAGACCGCCCTTGAACAGCTTGACGACGTGTACGACGACCCGGTCCAGTGTACCGAGTGCATCGGGACCCGCAACTGCAAGACCGACTGGACGTACGAGGTCATCGGCTCGGACCCCGGAGTCCGGACGGTGTACAGCTACCGGTCGGAAGCCGGTGACTGTCACTCGATTCCGCGGCTGGCCATCGACCACGTCGGCCGCGGTGTCCTCGTCGAGACCGAACGCCGCGGGAGCCGGTGTGAGTGGCGGCTGCTCCTGTGCAGCGACGCCGGCGTCGACGGACTGTTCGAGGAGATGGAATCCGAGCTCCGCGAGGGGCTCACCGTCGAGTTCCGGCAGCTTAGCTCGCCCTCGTACTGGGTCGACGAGGCCGTGACGCTGGCGGAGCTCCCGCCGGAGCAACAGGCCGCCGTCGAGGCCGCCGTCGAACACGGCTACTACCGGACGCCCCGGGATACTTCGCTCACCGAACTCGCCGAGACGCTCGACGTGTCGCGGTCGACGCTCCAGTACCGCCTCCAGCGGGCCGAAGCGTGGATCGTCCGGTCGTTCGTCACGCGGTCGATGGGGCCAGTTCAGGCCGACGAAGATGTCGCCGAGGGCGGACGCCTCCGCATCGGCCGCTCGGGCGTGTAAACGGCGATATCGTATCCGGAACCGGGCCGAACTGCACTACCTGAATACTGCCGCGTCGCAGGTCAGCACAGGATGACCGCGGAGGGGCGTCGTGCGCTGTGGCGCGCGAACGTAACAGCTATCTATCACTTATCAGGATTTCGGCATATGCCAAACGAGTCGTCATGGGGGATGCACCCCTATAATTGGGTACGACCGCGGGCGTCCCACGCGCTCGCAGAGGCACACTATGACGACACGCAGCATCTATTCCCCCGACGAACGCGATGAAAGTGCGGACGAACAGGCCGAGTCCGAGGCGAGCACTGGCCACGCCTGCCCGGACTGTGGCGGAAGCCTCGTCACCGACGACAGTCGCGGCGAGACGGTCTGTGAATCCTGCGGCCTCGTCGTCGACGAGGACGAGATCGACCACGGCCCGGAGTGGCGCGCCTTCGACAGCCAGGAGCGCGACAACAAGCGCCGCGTCGGTGCCCCGACGACGGAGATGAAACACGACAAGGGCCTCTCGACCAACATCGGCTGGCAGAACAAGGACGCCTACGGCAACTCTCTGTCGACGCGCCAGCGCGAGAAGATGCAGCGCCTGCGGACCTGGGACGAGCGGTTCCGCACCCGCGACCACGCCGAGCGCAACCTCAAGCAGGCGCTGGGCGAGATCGACCGGATGGGGAGCGCTCTCGGCGTCCCCGAGAGCGCCCGCGAGACGGCCAGCGTCATCTACCGCCGTGCCCTCGACGAGGGAATGTTGCCCGGTCGCTCCATCGAAGGGATGGCGACTGCCGCGCTGTACGCCGCAATCAGACAGTCGAACCTCCCGCAGACGCTCGACGACATGGCCGTCGTCAGCCGCGTCGACGAGATGGAGTTCACCCGCGCGTACCGCTATCTCAACCGCGAACTCTCGCTGCAGGTCGGCCCGCCGGACCCCGCGACCTACCTCAGCAAGTTCATCTCGGAACTCGACGCCGACGACGCCCTCGAACGCCAGGCCCGCGCCCTCATCGAGGCGGGGAAGGAAGCGAACGTCCACAGCGGCAAGAGCCCCGTCGCCTCGCCGCCGCGGCCATCTACGCCGCCGGCCTGCTGCTGGGCGAGGAGATGACCCAGGAAACCGTCAGCGAGGCCACGGACATCAGCACTGTGACCATCCGCGAGCGCTACCGCGAACTGCTGGAAGCCGAAGCGGAACTCGACGACAGCGCCGTCGACGCGACGAGCGGCGCTGAATCCGGTGCGAGCGCCTGATTCGGCCGCTATCCCTTTGTTCTCCTAGCTTCGGTCCCCTTCGAAATCGTCCAGCCATCCGCGCACAGCGTTCTGTACCGCGCCGGTCGTACTCCCGACGTGCAGTATCTGGTACCCCGACTGGGCCTTCTCGTTCACGTCGTCCATCCCGAACCCGAGGCCGCCGACGGTGACGTCCGCTTCCACCGCCGCCGAGCGGACCGTCTCCACCGCCTCCTGTACCTCCGGATGCTCGATTTCGCCCGGATGACCGAGCGACACCGAGAGGTCGAACGGGCCGATGAACACGAAGCCGAGATCGGGCACGTCCAGAATCGCGTCGATGTTCTCCACCGCCGCCTTCGTCTCGATTGTGGTTCCGACCAGCGTCTCCGCGTCCGAGGCCTCGATGTAGTTCTCGCCCAGGCCCCAGCGACGCGCTCGGGGCGCGGCCAGTCCCCTGTCGCCCGGGTCGCCGTCGTACCGGAACCGCCCTGATTTGACGGCTTCCCTGACTTCGTCGGCGGTTTCGACCCGCGGCAGGAAGACGTTCTTGACCCCAAGGTCCAGCGCCTTCCGCACCAGCGTCGGAGCCGTATCCGGCAGGCGGACCAGTAGCTCCGTCCCGGTGCCGTCGGCCGCCCGCAGCAGATTCTCGACGGTCGCCGCGTCCCACGGGTCCGGCCCGCCGTGTTCGAAGTCGAGCCAGACGAAGTCGACGCCGAGGTCCCCGTAGAATTCGACCAGCGTCGGGCTGTATGTGTTGTCGAGGACGCCCAGCGCGACGCCGCCGCTGTCGACCGTTTTGCGGAGTCCGTTCGTCGGCAGTGGTTCGGCCATGTCTTGTCAGTGAACTACAACACCGATAAGCGTGGTGCGGAAACGGCCGGTCAGTTCTGTTATTCCGACGGCAGCCCCTTACTGTCCCGGCAAGGGACAGAGGCTCGCGGTCAGCACGACGACGCCATCGGTGTGATTGTGCGCGCCGTGGGCCTGCCCCCGCTCGTTCAGCACGACCCCCGGCGCGGCGATGGCTTCCTCTCTATCCTCCTGCTGGACCGTCACCTCGCCACGGACGACGTGGAACACGTTCGTCGCGTCGTCGTGTTCGTGCGGGTCGATTGTCGCGTCCGGCCCCAGCGCGAACGCCTTCACCAGCACGTCGTCGGTCACTGCCAGTTCCCCGTCGATGACTTCACCCTCTTCCGGTTCGGCGTCGAACTCGGACAGGCGGTTGAGCGTCATATTTGTCCGTGGGCCGGCGCTTCCTTAGCCGTTCGGTTGCTAGGTAACTCTGTGTCTGAATTTGGTCTTTGGATGCGTGTGTTGTTTAACAGCCAGAAAGCCCCGGCTGGCTGAACTTGGGGGTGGTTCGAAAGACGCGTCGCGTCTTTCGTCATCACGAGAGAGCAAAGCTCTCTCGAACGACCTCGCTGCGCGCTTCACTCACTACGTTCGTTGCAGTGCTTGCGTCGTCCGCCGTCGTTCAGCCAGCCGCCCCTTTCAGTCCCACCCAGCCTGGATTGACCAACCGGCCACAGGTGGGACTGAAAGGGGCGAGACGCTGGGCGTACGAGACGACGTAAGCACCGCAACGTAGTGAGGAGCGCAGCGAGTCACAGTAGCCCAGCGTCTCGGGGCTTTCTGGCTGTTCGAACTCTCGTCACGAAATATACAAGCAACTCATCACTCCGCTAGCCGGAACGCGAGACTGTACATCGTCCCGGTTCGCTCGGAGCCGATAGCAGCAGCTATGTCGTCGGCCATCGCGGCCAGCGGTCCCCCAACTACGTCTGGAAGGTCGTCAGCGTACCCACGCACCACCTCCGCGTGGGCGTCCAAATGCGCCTCGGTCCAGGGCACAGGCTCCAGCAAGGTCTTCTTTCGCTCGACAGTCCAACCGTGGTCGGCGAACACCGCGGCCAGCACAGCGGGCGGGTAGAACGTCAGTGCCGGCCGGCCGTCGACGGCTCTGGCAGCGGCGTTTTCCAGCGCGAACAGTCGGTTGACAGACGCATCGGCGGGCGGCACCGCGTAGTCGTCGACAACGAGGTGGCCACCGGGTTTTGCGACCCGCGTCAGTTCGGCCGCGACGGCGTCCAGTGCAGTCGGCGGCAGGACGTTACAGAGTCCATGGGCGGTGACCAGATCGACGCTATCTGTCACGAGTGGCGTCGCCCGGAGGTCGGCCTCGACGACGACAAGCCGGTCGGCGTTCCCGTCGCCGACGCGCTCGCGGACCGTCGCGGCGTGATCGGCGTCGTTCGTCACCGCGTACACCCGCTTCGCGCCCGCGGCCAGCAGTCCGGCCGTCGTGTTCCCGACGCCGGCCCCCGCCTCAAGACAGACCTGGCCTTCGACCTGCCGGTCGGCGAGGGCGGCCGTCACCGTCTCCGGAACGCCGTCCACGCTCAGTGGTGCAGTTGCTCGGGCACCGGGCTGTCGTCGTGGCGCGCTTCCTCGACGAGCGCACGCTGGCGGGCCCCGTCCATTCCCTCCGAGCGGCTGGCGGCGTCGAGCACCATCGCCACGAGCTTCGGGTCGCCGGGGCTGACGACGGTATCGAGCCCCTGGGCGGCGGCGAAGTCGAACCGTTCACGGATGACTTCCGGCGTGTCGACCGGCTCGTACCAGTTCGCGTACGGGCGGTCGGCCTCGGCCAGTTCGTCGGTCGGCGGCCACGACCCCTTCGCGAAGGCCTTGATGCCCAGCGTGCCGATGCCCTCCGCCTCGCAGCGGTCCAGGACGGCCTCGTAGTCGTATTCGCTGTCGTCCTTGCCGGCGACGACGGGGTTCAGTGGGAACATCACCGTCTCCAGGTCGTCGATGCGGTCGATGGCGTCGAGGATGAGTTCGGGATTACCGTGGCTCGTCAGCCCGATATGGTTGATTTTCCCGTCCGCTTTTGCCTCGCGTATCGCCGCCAGCGCGCCGTCGTCGGCGGTGATGGTGTCCAGTTCGTCCTCGTACTCCAGGCCGTGAATCTGGTAGAGGTCGATAGTGTCGATGCCGAGGCGGTTCAGCGACCGGTCGATTTTCCGGGCGGCCCCCTCGTACTCGCGCTCCTGGGTCTTGCAGCCCAGGAAAATCTCCTCGCGGTGCTGGCGGAGCTTCGGCCCCAGTTTCAGCTCCGCGTCGCCGTAGGTCGGCGCGACGTCGAAGTGGTTGACGCCGTGGTCCAGCACGAGTTCGACCAGCTGGTTCGCCCCTTCCTGTTCGAGCCAGTTGAGTGCTATCGAGCCGAACGTCAGCACCGTGCTCTCCTGCCCAGTGTCGCCCAGTGCTCGGGTTTCCATACCGGTTGCACGACCCGGAGCCCAATAACCGTTGGTCGCTGCTCTCTCAGCCTGTCCAGTGCGGCAGACCGCAACAGGGGACGCCGACCGGGGTTTATTACTCCCGCAGTCCGAACGGGATGTATAGATGTTTGGGAGAGAACAACTGTTCTCGGCGATGACGGCGTCGTACGTGATCGCAGTCACGCTCGCCCTCGTCGTCGCCGCGATATTCGCGCCGGTCATCTGGAACGGCGTGCCAAGCGGTGGCGACGACGATCCGAGCGTCGCTGTCGTCACCCTTCGCGGCGGCACAACCGACGCTAACGTCAACGCCGTCAAGCAGGACCTCCGCGAAGCACGGAACAACGGCTCAATCGAGGCAGTCGTCCTCCGGGTCGACAGCCCCGGCGGGCCGGTCGACTCAAGCGAGGAGTTCTACCTCGCCGTGAACCGGACCGCCAGCGAGATGCCCGTCGTCGCCTACGTCGAGGGCACGGCCGCCTCGGGCGGCTATTACGGCATCGCTCCGGCCGACGAGATCGTGGTCAAGCCGAGTTCGAACGTCGGGAGTATCGGCGTCATCGTCCAGGCCCCGCTGAGCCTCATCGAGCAGGCCGAACAGCAGGGCGAGACGTTCGTCCGCTCGGGGCCGGACAAGGCCCAGATAAGCAAGGACGGCCTCCGAGAGGATATCGAGGTGCTCCAGCGCTCCTTCGTCGGGACGGTCATGCGTCACCGGGGCGAGCAACTGACCGTCTCCCGCGAGGAAGTCGCCAACGGCGGCACGTACCTCGGCGCACAGGCAACCCAGAACGGTTTCGCCGACCGCATCGGTGACTCCGAACTGGCCATCGAGCGGGCCGCCGCGCTCTCAGGCGACATCGAGGGCGACGGGTACGACGTGACATATCTGGGAAGCGGCGGTGCCCAATTCAACGCCATCATCGTCCCTGCCGGCGCTGAAACCGTGCAGGGCGCGAACAACGTGACCTATCTCGTCCATCCCGACGACAGCGAGACGATGTTCCGGGAACCGGTGAAGTACTACGCCGTCTGGGGAATCCCCGCCGAGGACAACAACGCAACGGTGATCCGCAATGACTGAGGGCCGTATCGTCAAGCCGCTCGCCGTGTTTATCGTCGTTCTCGTGGCGATACTGGGCGGCACGTTCCTCCTCGCAGTCGTTAATCCGGGGTCATCCGGCCCGCCGGACGGCCAGTCGATCGACGGCCAGTCTCCGTCGCAGTACCAGCCCGACGCCGTCAATGCCCCTGTCGACCCCGAAGAAGGGGAGATATCGGTCGACTCCGAGGCGAGTGACAAGCGAATACTCGTCGACACGGGCCACGGCAATCAGGTGTCCGAGTCCGAACTCGAACCGATTACCGAGGCCGTGTTCGAAGCGGGCCACACCGTTGAGTACGGCACCGCCGGCACTGCTTCGTTCGCCGATTCGCTGGGCCAGTACGACGGTGTGCTCATCGTCCAGCCGCTCGGCAGCTACTCGCAAGAAGAACGCGAAGCGCTACAGGAGTACACAGACGACGGTGGCCGTGTCGTCGTCCTCGCCGAACCGACACAGACCCGGCTCTCGACCGGCTTCACCCAGTCGACGACGACGGTGTCGTTCGGCGCCAACAACGCCACCGCGCAGTACGGCGTCCGGATGGGGGCCGAACAGCTGTACAACGTCGATGATTCGGCCAACGACAACAACTTCAAGGCCATCTATGCATCGCCGAGCGACGACGGCGAACTGACCGACGGTGTCGAGACGATCACCTTCGACACCGCCGGCTACGCGGTGGTAAACGGCGATGCCGAGACGAAGTTCACCGCTGCCGATGGCACCCGGACGCTGGAGACGCGTCGCACCGGCACGTACGCGACAGTCGTCCGCAACGACAACATGGTGTTCGTCACTGACTCGACGTTCATACGCAGTTCCGAGATATACGACGCCGACAACGAGGTGTTCATCGGGAACCTGCTTTCGTTCCTGCTCGACGGTGAAGCACCCGACCCGGATGCCGGTGAGACCTTCGATGGCGGCTTCGGGACGGACGAGGAAGCTGTAACCCCGACTGAAACACCAGCAGAGCCGACTCCCACACCTGCACCGACCCCTCCCGGATCCTGATCCGCATCGCCCGGTGCGCGATTGCTCGCGTCTCTACTGATCGCTGATGCTGACTGTCGTCTCGCTGTACAGGCCACGCTCGGCAGCGTCGGTCACGCTCAGCCCTGCGCCGATGGTGTACTCCCCGGCCGGTGCGGGCTCCCACTCGTCGTCGCTGACCCAGAACATCCGGTCCCACTGTCGCCTGAACCGCTTTCGTTCGCCGCGGTCGAACTGGAGGCTACCGTCCTCGCTGGGCACGCTATCGACGTGGGACGCCTCGGGCACTCCATCGACGTACCACGTCCACGGCCGCGGCGAGTCCGTCGGTAGCGTTATCGGCACCGGAAGCGCGTTCTGCATCGTCACGACGAACGGCACCTCGGTTCCCGCCGGATACGACCGCTGTGGGACCTCGATGTCGACCGAGACGGCGCGGTAGCGGAGCCACGTCGGTACCAGACGGTCGCTCCAGGCCCCGCCGTCGATACTGCGTGCGGCCTGTGGCCGTGCCCCGCGCTCAGTGGGTGCCTGTGGCTCATCGTCGTCGCGGTGGAGCGCCCCCGAGTCGTAGATGCGACGCATTGTCGGATTGTGGACTGGCGTGCGCAAAAGCGTTGCTCGGGGCTACCCCGTCCGCGTCGGCGTGTCCGGTCGCTCGTCGTCGTGCAACAGGCAGGCGATGCGGTGGTCGTCACCGACGTCGAACAGCGCGGGGTCGGTTCGCTCGCAGGGGGAGCTGAAGGCGTCGTTCATCGCCGCCAGCGCGTCCTCGAAGGCCTCGTCGTGCAGGTGGTCGAGCGCCGCCGCGAGCACGTCCTCGGCCTCCCGGTCGCCGACCGTGTCCGGGAGGCCGAACTCGGCGCGGACCCGGGTTTCGAGTGCGGACCGCGAGAGCTGACTCAGGTCTTCGTCCTCGACGCCCTCTTGCACGGCGGTGACGGCCTCAAGCGAGTCGGCTTTGCGGAGCCGCTGTTTCAGGTCCATCAGTGACCGCCACTCGGACTGGGCCATGTCGGTGCCTTCGGGCTGGATGACCTTCGGACAGCGGGTGTGGAACCGACAGCCCGACGGGGGGTTCAGCGGCGACGGAACATCGCCGGAGAGGAAAATACGGTCCCCCTCCCAGCCGGGGTCCGGCTCCGGAATGGCCGACAGCAGCGCCTCGGCGTAGGGGTGATACGGCGGCTGGAACACGTCCTCGGTCGGGCCGACTTCGGCGAACTCCCCGAGATACAGGACGCCCACGCGGTCGGAGATGTGCTCGACGACAGAGAGGTCGTGGGCGATGACGATGTAGGAGAGGCCGAATTCGTCCTGCAAGTCCTCCAGCAGGTTCAGAATCTGGGCCTGCACGCTCACGTCCAGCGCCGAGACGGGTTCGTCACAGACGATGACCTCGGGGTCGACGGCGAGCGCGCGGGCGATACCGATGCGCTGGCGCTGACCGCCCGAGAACTCGTGGGGGTAGCGGTGTGTGTGACGCGGGCTCAGCCCGACGGTCTCAAGCAACTCTTTGACACGCTCGGTTCGCTCCTCGCCGTCCGCGATCCCGTGGATGTCCAGCGGTTCGCCGACGATGTCGCCGACCGTCAGCCGCGGATTGAGGCTGGCGAAAGGGTCTTGGAAGATGTACTGGATGTCCTTCCGGAGCGCCCGCAGGCGGTCGTCAGAAGCCCCCGTCAAGTCCTCGCCCTTGTAGCGGACTGAGCCGGCCGTGGGTTCGATGAGCCGCAGCAGCGTCTGGGCGAGCGTCGTCTTGCCACAGCCGGACTCGCCGACGATACCTAGCGTCTCACCGGGGTAGAGTTCCAGGTCGACGCCGTCCAGGGCTTTCACCTCCTGACTCCGGCCCAGCAGGGTGTCAACGATGGTCCCGCCAGACTCGTAGTATTTCGTGAGGTTCTCGACCTCCAGGATCGGGCTATCGGCCGTCTTAGCCATCCTGTTGTCCTCCCGAGTCGTCTGGGCCATCGCGGTCTAACAGGTCGGTGTCGAGACCGACCGGGTCGGAGTCGGCCTGGAGTGGTTCCGTGTCCGTGCGCCCGCCGCGGGGGTCGGGCTGGGTATCGTCGGGCGGACTCCCCCGGCCCCCTTTCACTTCGACTTCGTAGTCCAGTTCGCTATCGAGGTCCCCGGTGTAGGCCAGACAGGCCGCCGAGCGGTCGGACAGACCGACACCGTCGCCGGTTTCGGGGTCGACGAGCGGCGGCTGTTTGCGCGTACAGGCTTCCTCGGCGAAGGGACAGCGCGGGTGGAAGCTACAGCCAGAGGGGACCTCAACGAGGTCCGGCATCGTCCCGGGAATCGTCTGGAGCCGGTCCTGCCGGTCGCCGATGCGTGGGATGGCGCTCATCAGCCCGACGGTGTAGGGGTGTTTCGGGTCGTAGTACAGCTCCTCGACAGGGGCGTTCTCGACGGCGCGGCCGGCGTACATCACCATCACCCGGTCGCACATCTCCGCGATGACGCCGAGGTCGTGGGTGATGAGCTGAATGGCCGTGTCGTATTCGTCGGCGAGGCGGTCGAGGCGGTCCAGGATCTTCGCCTCGATGGTCACGTCCAGCGCCGTCGTCGGCTCGTCGGCGATGAGGAGTTCGGGGTCACAGGACAGCGCCATCGCGATGATGGCCCGCTGTTGCATCCCGCCGGAGAACTCGTGGGGGTAGTCGTCGTATCTGGCTTCCGGCTCCGGGATGCCAACGTCGTCGAGCAGCCGGATCGTGCGGTCCCGGGCCTCCGCGTCGCTGTAGTCGAGGTGGTGCCGGATGGCCTCGGAAATCTGCTCACCGACGGTGTACACCGGGTTCAGCGCGGTCTGGGCGTCCTGGAATATCATCGCGATGTCGTTGCCCCGCACGTCCCGCACCGCTGAGTCGGACAGTTCCATGAGGTCCTGGCCGTCAAAGCGGATCGTCCCGCTCTCGATACGGCCCGGTTCCTCGATGAGGCGCATCACTGACAGCGCGGTGACGCTCTTGCCCGCGCCGCTCTCGCCGACGACGCCGAACTTCTCGCCGCGGTCGATGCGAAAGGAGAGGTCGTCGACGGCGGTGACGACGCCTTCCTCGGTGTAGAAGTTCACCGTGAGGTCTTCGACTTCCAGCAGTGACATCAGACCTCGCCTCCAGTGGCTACGTCAGTACCTTCCTGCGCGTTGAGCGCGTCGTTGATGCCGTCACCGATGAGGTTCATCGACATCACGAACAGGAAGATCGCGCCGCCGGGGAACACGGTGACCCACCAGGGAATCGTCCCGCCGGGTCCCTGGACGATGGTCTCGCGGGTTGCGTCCAGCATCGTCCCCCACTCGGCGGACCCGGGCGGGAGGCCGAGGCCGAGGAAGCCAAGCGCCGCCACGCCGATGACGACCGTCCCGATGGAGAGCGAGGCCTGAACGACCAGCGGCGCGATAGCGTTGGGGACGACGTGTCTGAAGATGACGCGACGGTCACGCGCGCCCAGCGCCTTCGCGGCCATGACGTACTCGTTTTCCTTGACCTTCAGTATCTCACCGCGTATCAGTCGGGCGTAGCCGGCCCAGCCGAACACGGTGAACGCGAGCACCAGCTCCCAGTACCCCTTGCCGAGCACGGCGACGATAATCAACGCCAACAGGAGGCCGGGGAACGCGAAGATGAGGTCGAGCAGCCGCATCATCACTTCGTCGATCCGGCCGCCGTAGTAGCCCGCAATGGCACCGTACACCAGCCCGATGGCGGCGGTAATCGAGACCACGATGAAGCCAATCGAGAGGCTGAACCGACCGCCGTACAGCACGCGGGAGAACACGTCCCGGGCGGAGCCGTCGGTGCCGAACGGATGGGCCAGCGACGGGGCCTCGTACGCGCTCACGTCGAGACCCTGCACGTACAGAATCGCGCTCGGGTCGTAGGGGGCCAGCGAGAAGGGCTGGACTGTCACGCCCGCGATTGTCACTGGGCGTGCGAATACAGCCAGGATTCCCATCAGGGCAACAATATAGAGCCCGAGCATCGCGCTTCGGTTGTCACGGAACTCGCCCCAGGCGCGCTCCCAGCGACTCTCGGTTTCGGTGTCTCGTTCCTCTGTCCAGTCGGATAGCGGTTCGCGGGACTCGACGCGGTCGGCGTCGAACCCCGTTATGCGTATGCGTCCTCGTTCAGTACTCATTGGTCAGTCGTAGCGGATTCGTGGGTCTAACAGCGCGTACACAATGTCTGCGAGCAGGTTCGCCAGGATGATCGTCACACCGGTAAACAGCGTGATCGCCATGATGAGGTCGACTTCGCGGCCGGAGATCGCCTTGACGAAGGCTCGCCCCAGACCGGGCCAGGCGAACACTGATTCGACGACGACAGCGCCGGCGAAGATACTCGCCGTCAGGAACGCGGCGATGGTGGTCACCGAGATGAGCGAGTTCCGCAGGACGTGTTTCAACACGACCGTCCGCTCGGGCAGCCCCTTCGCCCGGGCCGCCGTGACGTACTCCTTGTTCATCTCCTCGGCCATCGACGACCGCATCACCCGCATCAGCGTGGCCGACGACGCCGTCCCGATGGTGACGCCCGGGAGGACGAGATACTTCAGCATTGCCGGCGAGAACAGCGGTTTGTTCGGAGCCAGCACCGGCCAGAGGTCGAGCCAGAGCGCGAACACGAGGATGAGCATCAGGCCGAGCCAGAAGTTCGGCAGCGAGATGCCCGACAGCGCGAACACCCGCGAGAGGTCGTCGCCCAGCGTGTCCTTGTTCACGGCGGCGTAGATGCCGGTCGGAATCGCGATGAGCAGGGCAATAACCCAGCCGAACAGGCCCAGTGCGATAGTCTGTGGTAACCGGTCCATAATGTACGGACCGACCGGCTGGTCGACGTTGATGACCGTCCCGAAATCGCCCTGGAGGACGTTGGTTATCCAGGTGAAGTACTGCTGCCACACCGGGCCGTCGAGCCCGTATCTGGCGCGTATCGCCGCCTCCTCGGCGGCCGAAATCTGGGGGTTTAGCGCCACTAACTGGTCGATCGGGTCCCCTGGCGTCAGGTGGACCATCGCGAAGGTGAACACCGAGACTCCGAACAGTATCGGGATGGTCGTGAGCACCCGGACTGCGATGAAGCGTCTGAGGCCCATGGGTTACTCCCGGTTCAGATAGGCGACCTGCTGGTCTTCTGGGGCGTGGAGGCCGTAGGGCAGGATGCTGCTGGAGAACGTGTACGTGTTGTAGCCGACGTACTCCGTCGACAGCGCCGTCACGTTTGTCCCGAAGACAGTGTAGCTGTTCGGGGCCTGCTCGATAAGTCCCTGCCACACCTTGTCGTACTGCTCGCCCCGGAACTGTGAGTCTTCGACGGCCTCGACGGAGAACCGTGCCTCCGTCGCGATTTCGTCCAGTTCCGGCGTGTCAATCCGGTTGAAGTTACAGCACTGGCCGAAGTTGTCGATGGAGTTGACGGCGTCGTAGAAACTGCCGGGGTTGAACGTCCCCGAGAGGCCGATGAGGACGATGTTGCCCTGCTGGTAGTACTCGGAGCCGAGGATGCGCTGGATGAATGTTGTGAACTCGAAGTCCTCGACGCTGATGTCGAAAAACTCCGTGTTGCTCAGCACCTGCGCGATGAGTTCGGCCTCGCGCAGGCGGTCGTCCGTCGCGTTCGTCTCGATTGTGGCCTCGATTGGCGTCTCGACGCCGAGGTCGTCGACGGCCTCCTGCAGCAGTTCGGTCGCCGCCTCGGTGTTCTGCTCGGTCTGTGGGCGCAGTTCCTCGGTGAGTGCCTCGTAGTCCACCGTCCCCGCTTTGGCGGCCATTTCAGGCAGCGGCGTGTAGGCCGGATTCCGATACCCGTTGTAGATGTTCTCGGCGATCTGGGCACGGGGAATCAGCTGATTGACGCCCCGGCGGATGCGCGGGTCGTCCCACGGTGACTGGGTGACGGGGTACTGGAGGAAGTTGTACGCGCCGGCATTAGTCACGCTGAGCCGGAAGTCCTCGGCACTCCGGTACTCGCCGTACGTGCCGGTGTTGAGCCCGTAGGTGAGGTCGATCTCGCCGTTGTTGAGCGCCGCGGCACGGGTCGCGTTGTCCTGCACGATGGCGACCACGACTTCGTCGACGACCGGACTCGTCGGGAAGCCGTCCGGGCCGTCCCACCACTCCAGCGCGTCGAGGCCGAGGTCGTCGAGCCAGTAGTCGTCGAAGGAACTGAACTCGGCGCGTTCCTCGGTCTCGTAGGATTCGAACTGGTACGGTCCCGTCCCGATGGGGGTGTGGTCGTTGCGCGGGTCCGCGCCCGTGTCTGGGTACTCCTCGATGTGCTCCATCGGGTACACGTCGACCGGGAGCTGGTTGTCGGCTTCCGCATCGGGCTCTTGCCCGTAGATGTTGACCGTATAGTCATCAACAACCTCGGCGTAGAGGAACGAGTCGAACGTCTGGGCCGAAATCGAGGAGTTCTCGACGACCTCGTAGGACCGGGCGACGTTCTCGGCGGTCATCTCCTCGCCGTTGTGGAATTTGACGCCCTCGTGGAGTTTGGCCTGGTACTTGATGCCGTAGGTACCGTCTTCGACGGCGTCGGGGGCCTCGTTGACACTCAGAACTTCACCGGCCTCCTGATTCCGGATGAGTATCTGGTCGTCGGCGACGAGGTTCCCGTCGTCGTCCGTATCAGCCGACACCATGTACGGTTCGTAGGCTCCGTCCTCGACTTCCTGTACGTCCACCCGTTCCCAGGACTTCGCTAGCCAGGGATAGACGGTGCCTGCGGCGTCCTGTGTGATGATACTCTCGTAGACGAGGCCGTGGACGTTCCCGGACGGCGCATTGGTGCTGTAGGACGGGTCAAAGGAGTCGATTCCGGCACCGAGGCTGAACCGGAGGGTCCCCCCGTCCTGAATCTCGTCGACATCGACGTCGACGCGCTCACGGACCGGGTCGGGAGCCCCACCGCCGCCTCCGCTACTGGCTCCGTCGTTGGTACCGGTGTTACAGCCGGCGAGTGCGGCCAGTGTGGCGGCACCCGTAGTCTGAAGCATCCGTCGTCGCGATACTGTCGGCGTTCCGCTGGCATCTGCATCTTGAGACATGAACACATCCCTCGGAGGGTAAGATATGTGTTATTGTTGATCATACTTATAGTGTAAACATGATATCATGAACTGCGACCGAAACCACAGTAAAACGCTATTACACCGATTATAGGTTTATTAGTACCTCCTGATGGAGGTGGGAACGGCTTCAGTTGAACAGTCGCCCATGGCACAATCGATAAGATCATGGATAGTCAAGCAACAATCATGATATACTCAACGGGGCCGCTGCTGACAGTCGACCTGTCAGCGGGTGAGAGAAACACGGAGGAGATAGACGGCATCCTCGAACAGTACCTCGGTGGTCGCGGCGTCGGGACGCGGCTCGCCCACGAGCGGATCCCGTTCGACGTTGACCCGTTCGGATCGGAGAACCGACTGGTGTTCTCGACGGGGCCGATGCAGGCCGCCCAGATGAGCTTCACCGGCCGGATGAACTGTACCGGCGTCTCGCCGCTGACTGACGGGCTGCTCTCCTCGAACGCCGGCGGGTTCATGTCCAGGAACTTCGCCGATACCGGGTACAGCGCTGTCGAACTCACCGGCGAGAGCGACGAACTCGTCATCCTCCACGTTCGGGACGACGGCGTCGAGTTCGAGGCCGTCCCCGACCTCGCCGGCGCGACTGTTCCCGAGACGCTGGAGTACCTCGACGTCGAACACGGTATCGAGGCCGACCAGACGGCCGTTATCGGCCCGGCCGGCGAGAACCGGGTCCGGTTCGCGTCCATCATGACGAGCGGGGAGCGGGCGTTCGGTCGCGGCGGCCTCGGCGCGGTCATGGGCGCGAAAAACGTCAAGGGACTCACGTTCGCGGGCGATTCCCCACCGGACATCGAGGTTCCGCCGATACAGACGGACATTCACCGGGAAGCCGCCACAGCGGACCACATCATGAAACGGCAGGGAACCGTCTCGGTGATGGACCTCGCCAACGAGGTCGACGGGCTCCCGTCCTACTACTTCTCCGAGCAGTCCTTCGCGGGCGTGGAGGGCATCAACGGCGACGCCGTCGAATCGAAGAAGTACAAGAAGGGGACCTGCTCAGCGTGCGCGTTCGCCTGCAAGCTCCCGACGCAAGACAAGGAGCGCGGCGTCGAGACCGAAGGCCCCGAGTTCGAGGTGGCGATGGCGTTCGGGTCGAACTCCGGCGTCGACGACATCGTGGACGTGATGCAGTCCAACGAACTCTGTGACCGCCTCGGGATGGACGCCATCTCCGCCGGCAACACCGTCGCCGCGTATCTCGCCAGTGAGGACGCCTTCGGCGACACCGACCTGATTCACGAGACTGTCGAGAAGATTGCCCACCGAGAGGGTGTCGGCGACACCCTCGCGGAGGGCATCGACCGCTGTTACGACGACCTCGGTGTTGAGAACTGGACGGTCAAGGGGATGGACTTCGCGGCTCACGAGGGCCGTGTCCTTCACGGCCAGGGACTCTCCTACGCCGTCGCCAACCGCGGCGCGGACCACATGTATGCGACGTTCTACTCCGTCGAGTACCCACTCGTCCCCGACGAACAGGCGGTGGCTCCGGAGGGGACGCTCGGGAAAGCCGACGTGCTGGTCGAGCGGGAGAACCTGATGGCGCTGAACGACAGCGGCGTCGTCTGCAAGTTCTCGCGGGACTTCATGACTCCCGAGCGCTACGAACAGCTCTTCGATGCCGACTTCGAGGACCTGATGGCCGTTGGCGCTCGCACCGTGACCCTCGAACGCCACTTCAACAACCAGCGCGGCTTCGACCGGACAGACGACGCGCTCCCCTACGAAATCCCGTCGTTCGAAGCAGCGCTCGACGAGTACTACGACGCACGCGGCTGGTCCGACGACGGCACGGTCCCCGAGAATACGCTGCCGGTCTAATTCTCGCCCCGGAATCCTCACAGATAGCTACCTGACTCCGTCCACACACTGACGGCAGCCCGACCGGTCAACCGATCTCTCCTCGACGGCGAACGCTGTCCGGTGTGAATAAAACCCAGTCCCGGTCAGTACCGGGCAAATGTCGACAGTTGCGATCCGGATACGAGCGGGCGCTCAGAACGGCGGGCTGTAATCCTCGTACTCGTCCATCTCCTCCATGTCGTCGGTCTTCGAGGGCATGACCGCGGCGCGCGGTCCGCCAGAGCGGACGACTTCGACGTCTTCGAGCCCGTCGACGCTCTTGGGGAGTCGCTGTTCGATTGCCTTCATCGTCATCGGAGCGATGCCACACCCCGAACACGCGCCGCCGATAGCGACGGTGGCTGTGCCTGCGCTTTCGTCGACCTCGCGGACCTCGAAGTTGCCGCCGTGTTGCTGGATCTGCGGGACGTTGTTGCTCAAGTAGTTACGCGTCTGTCGTTCGAGTCCTTCTGCGCTCATGACAGCTCTACCTACGCACCAACATATCATAAAACTGGTGTTTTTGGGAGGCCTAAAATATCATCTTTTAGGCCGCCAAAACCCAGAATCTTGGCAAGCCGAATTTTTACTATATCAATTCTATCAACTTTTCGCACGGCCTAAAATAGGTCTTGAACAGTACAGCCCCCTCACGCAGTGTCCCCATCGGAGGTCGTCGAGTCTGAATCGCTAACCTCCCGTGTACCCTCCGCCCCGGCGTCACAGGGGAGCGTAGCCGCCAACCGCTCGGCGACCATCGGACTGACCAGACCGGCCAGTTCCATCGCCTCCGTCTCGTGGTCGTCGAGATCTAGCACGCCTCGGAAGAACCACGAGACGGTCACGTACGTCTCGTGTAACTCTGTGGCTTCCTCGCGCCCCGATTCAGTTAACGTCACCCCATCGTAGGGCTCGTAGGAGACGAGACCGTCTTCGGCGAGTCGTTGGCACATCTCCGTCACCGCCGCCGGAGACCGATCGAGCATCTCCCCCAACTCTCCCGGTGCGACTGGCGGGTCATCCCGGTGCTGTGCGATGTAGATCGCCAGCAAATACTCCGGTGCCGTTCTCATCGCTCCGCCGAATCCGCCCCATCCCCGCCGCTTGCTGCGGGCGTACTGGCCGTCGACTCCCCTGTCGACTGCTCACCGGTCCCGAAGACCACCGCGTAGGCCCAAGTCCACAGTCGAGCGCGCGACCGTTGCGGGCGTTTACCCATCGTTCGGTTCCCCCGATATCCCGCTACCGCTGTCGCCACTCATCAGGCAGACGCCCCCCAATAGTGTCGGCAGAGCACGGGCGGTCGAGCAACTGCTCGCCACTGGGACCTCGGGATATGGCCCGCGGTGCACGCCGCTACCCCGCGAAGGGTGCCGACGTCGTCCTCGACGATACGACACCGCTCGCCATCGAGTCCTCTGCGGGTCTCTCCCCGTTTGTGCCCCGCACGCAGTACCGTCGTCTGCCATATGTTTTAGGCCAACCTAATAATATAAAACGTCTGCGGTTTTTAGGACTGCCTAATCCAATCTGCGAAGTCGGTAAATGGAACAGTTGACTCCGCTGTCCGACGCAGCGAGTCCGTCGCGTGGCACTCAGCTTCGCTACCCGGAACACACCGCCTCTCTCACCGCTGTCTCGAATCGACCCGCTCAGTCGGTTTAACCATTTTTGTATCGCATTATATGGTTTATTCAGCCCGCGATCGGCCAAGCTCCGACTCGTCCGTGAACAGCCAACAGAAGGTGCGTAGCGGCTAAAACGTCGCTACTCGGTAAACTCGGTAATAGTATCGAACGCGTCGGTCGCCAGCCGTTCGGCGACTGCGTCCCTGTCCACGTCACTGATTTCCTGCGGGTACTTTCGTTCGAAGTAACTCACGATGTTCTCGACATCGCGAGTTAGCAGTTCCCTGGCGTTTTCGTGGTCGGTCGGGACGGCCTGGGGCCAGTCGAAGACGACGACACCCTCGTTCGTGACGAAGACGTTGTACTCGCTCATGTCCGCGTGGACGTACCCCTCACGGTAGGCCGTCTGCATCTCCTCGAGCACGAGATCCAGAATCGGCAGCACTTGTTCCGGTTCGAGTTTCGTTCGGGAGAGTTCGACGCCGTCTATCTTCTCCATGACAATCGCATGGCGGTTCGTGTCGATAGGCTGTGGGACTGATACGTCCGGATACAGCGTTTCGAGGGCATCGTACTCTCGTTCGGCGGCCTTCCGGGCGGTGTAGAGCCAGGAGACGTGGTCGCGGTCGGCGGTGTACTCCCGCTCTTTCATCACTTCGCGGAAATTGGTGTACCCTTCGCGGTGGTATTTCAGCGCTACCGGTTTGTACGACTGAGCCTCGTACACGTCGCTTTCCTTGCCGACACCCAGCGGCGACCCAACTCCTTCGATAGTGTCGCGCTCGGCAAAGGTGTGCAGCGCAAGCGTGTCGTACCCCTCGAACGTGAGTTTGAACCCCTCGTACTGGATGGTCTTGCGCTCGACCAGCCCCCGGTCCGCACACCGGTCGAGCCGGTAGTCGACGTCCTCCGTCGTCAGCCGGGAGAATTCGGTCAACTTCTCGCGGGCGACGTACTCCGAGAACCGCATCCCCTGTTCGACGCCAGAGAGCAGATGGAAGTCCTCGGGTTCCAGCTCCGCCATCACTGAAGCCACGTTCTGGACCATTAGGGTTCTCTACTGGGCCAACTGGTAAAAGGCCGACGCGTTCGGCGGATGGCATCAATAAATTAGCATTCGCTATACAAAACCCGTCTCGGCCTCGTCGCTGTTCGGTTTGCAATCGGGCTGATATGGGTATATAGCTACTCCGATACGGACCTGATTTCGGTGTTTCGCGCCCAACAGCGTCTGAGACAATGTCCTGCCGAGTAGGAATACTTTAACTCACATGAGTACAGGTTCACATAGTAGTATTATCGGTCGGGTATCACCGCTGTATTACGTCTCTGTAGCTCAAATCACGACTGAGGACTCGTGAACGCTGGCTCTGACCGGTTGCAGGCTTCCTTTATATGAACGGTGTCTGAAAGGGGTTGCGAGCTACACATCAATCTACAAATACAATCCTAACTTCGGTAGCAGTATATGTAATGCGAACAGTAGCTGCCTTTGGCTACTGAATATATTCTAAATTAGTCTATACTTTTGGTCACCTGAACACAAACAGCCCGTGTGAGCAGACGAAACAAAGATCAACTCAGAGATCTGCTTCGCTCGCTTGCCCTCCATCCCCACGATAGACGACTCGCGTTTCCGGTACTGTTTGCCGTCGGCACGCAACTGTACTTTTTCCTGACAATCACACTCGATTCCACTCGACCGCCTATGGCACCCGACGCTGGTATCTTCCAGCACCTCGGCTGGTATTTGACACGCGGAGGGCGGTTGTACGTCGACGCCTGGGAACCGAAGTTGCCGCTGTCCTACGAGACGACCGGGATACTGGCATTGCTGTCCGGTGGCGATATGTACCGACTCCACCTCCTCAGCGTGGTGCTGATGAGCGGCGCGGTGTGTGCAATCGTCGGACTCGTCGTGATACTGGTCTATGACATCACTGGCGACGATATCGCTGCGCCGCTGGCTGGCCTGTCGATGTTCCTGTTGCCGGGGTTTGCCGTCCGGCCGGCGTATGGGTTCAAAGCGAAATATCTCCTCGTTCTCTGTGGATTACTGGCGATATATCTGTACACGCGTGGCTACCCGGCACTGAGCGGCGTGGCTGCGGCAGCCAGTGTTGGATACTGGCAGGCTGGGGCCATCTTCCCGCTGATCGTGGTCGGTCTAGCGATCCAACGGCGCGACACGCGGGCGCTTGAGCGTGTCGTCGCCGGCGGTCTCGGCTTTACCGTCGTCATGTTGATGCCGGTGTTTCTCCTCTGGCATTCAGCCTCGGAGATGGTCGTTCAGGTTCTCCTCGTACCGTTACAAACGGAGGAACACGCGTCGTTGCTCGCTCGGTTCGTCGCCGGTGTCGTCCACTTTAAATGGGCGTCACCGTTCGTCTTGCTTGGCGGGCTCGGCCTCGCTCATACCGCTCGATGCTGTTTCACAGACACTGACGGCGTTGCCGGGCGCACCGAATGGTGGATTCCGGTCGGCGCAGCGTGGTTCGCGTTTCTGATACTGTTCGTCGATTTCGAAACAGGCGGCTACACCGACCTCATTCCGGGGCTCGCGTTCGTCGCAATCGGTATCGGCATGATCGCGACGGTGCTTCGCGACCGACAACAGGCGCAGAATCTCGGCGTCGTCCTTGCGCTGGTCCTCGTCGTGAACGTCGCCTTCCTCGGTAGCGTCGGCGTCGTCTTCACACCCGTCGAGACGCCGGGACCGGTGCCGATGTCGGACCTCGAAACCCACGACCTTCCAGCGGCCTATGACGAGGCCGAACCAGTACCCGACGTCCGATACATCTACTGGCAACAGATCGAGCCGTCGACGTGTCACTACCGGCTCTCGCTGATGGAACTGCGGTGGCTCGACCGAGTCGACTCGTCGGTAGACAGTCGGTGTCTCGACTTCGGGACCGCCAGAGCCCGACTCGGGAACGGATAGCCCGTTACGACTCCGCGGAGTCGTAGTCGGAGAGCGACGTTTGCGTCGTTTCGACTGAGCCCGTGATGATGTAGGGAACGAGAATCCGGAAGAACTGGGCGGCAAGGACCAGCAGAATCGGGCCAAGGAAGATGCCGTAGAATCCGAACACGATCGGTCCGAAGATGTACGCGAACATCAACAGGCCAATGTGGGTCAGGTCGCCGCTGACGTACGGCCGAATCAGGAAATCCGGGATGGTGTCGACGACAACCAGCGTGACTGCGAGAAAGAGAACGACCCAAGCCAGGGCCGCCGTTTGTCCCGTGACGACCGCAGAGACCGCAAGCAGTGCAGCGACGGGCAAGTAGACGATTTTCATTCCGACGACAGGAACGAGGCTCCCGATGCCGGTGAGTGCGCCGACGAGTGGTGCAAACGGAATCTGCACTGAGCCGGGAGCGACCAGATTGTACAGCGAGAACACGAAAATCCCGATTACACCAGTCACCAGTGCGTTCAGGATGTTCCCGAAGAGAATCGAGGACAGTTCCTCGTCGACTGCTGCCGCGTACTCCCTGAGGACGCCCGACCCGTCGAAGGTGTCGAGGAACCAGCCGACGAGGCGCGGTCCGTCGGTAAGCAGGTAGTACGTTCCAGCGAACACGATGAACACGCGCAGCAGTAGCGCCGTAAGCATGCTCACGGAGCCGATGAGCGTATCGGATATTTGCCCCAGCCACGACTGGACTGTCGCGTTTCGCAACAGGTCGATCACCTCAGCCGGTCCCATTGCCAGCAAATCGGTGAAGCCGAGGTCGGCGAGCGGCCCCGGCAGTGAACCACCCTGGAGATCCTGGAACTGCGCGAGGTACGCCGCGCCCAAGCCGCCCTCGCCGAAGAACGCCTGTAATTCGGGGACAATGAGGACGAGCGTGTAGCCGACCAGAACCACGAACGGCAGGAGAAAGAAGAAGATCGTGGCCGCCGCGTGGACCTGCTTCTGGTAGGGGACGGCTCGATTCAGGAACGAATCGGGCAGCGGAAGCCGCCCGAGCCGTCGATAGATCGGTCGGCTGGCGTAGTACAGGAAGACGGTAAACACGAGCGTCGGGAGGAACTGGGACAGGACGAACCCGACCACGAGGAGGAGTGCTACGCCTGCGAGGGCAAAGAGGGCGCGCCGTCCGAGGTCGGTACTATATTCCATATGTTTTCAATACAACATCTCGATGAAAAATAAAACCACCGGTCGGCTCGATGATTTCTAGCGTGGCGGAACGAAATGGGCGGCGTCACGCTATCGGCTGTGGCTACAGCCCCTCGAACTCCGTGATCGCCTCCCGCCAGTCTTCGGGGATCGGACGCGAGGATTCCGTGTCGCGATCGTACGTGACGACAGTCGTTTCCCCGGTCGCAGCCACACCGTCCTCGGTCCGGACCTCGTACTCGAAGGGGAAGCTCTTCCCGCCCAGACGGGGCACCCGGACGGCAACGGCGACGGAGTCACTGATCCGGACCGGCTGGATGTAATCGATTTCGAGGTTCGCGATGACCATGCCGGTGCCCGACTCGCTGCCCGAGAGCAGCGCTTCGCCACAGTCGACCACGTCGTGCAGGTAGTCGATGCGAGCCTCCTCGAAGTAGGTCGCGTACGTCGCGTTGTTGACGTGGCCGTACGTGTCGATGTCCGTGTACCGGACCTCGACTTCCGTCGTGTACTCGAAGCTCATGCCAGCAGTTCCGCGTGTTTCTCTTTGAGCTTCTCGATTTTCGGCGGGATGGTCAACTGACAGTAACTCTGGTCCGGATTCTTCTCGAAGTAGTCTTGATGGTACTTTTCCGCGGGATAGAACGTCTCCAGCGGCTCGACTTCGGTGACGATGTCGCTGTCGTAGCCCGGCTCTATCTCCTCGATGAGGGCTTCGACGGTTTCGCGCTGGGCCTCGTCGTGGTAGAACACGGCCGAGCGGTACTGCGTGCCGACGTCGTTGCCCTCCCGGTCTTTCGTCGTCGGGGTGTGCGTCGTGAAGTGGACCGCGAGCAGGTCCTCGTAGCTCACCTCGTCCGGATCGAAAGTGAGCTGGACGCACTCGGCGTGGCCCGTTTCCCCGCGGCAGACCGCCTCGTAGCTGGGGTCGGCGACGTGGCCGCCGGCGTAGCCCGAGACCACATCGGTCACGCCGTCGACCTGCTTGAACACCGATTCCGTACACCAGAAGCAACCGCCCGCGAATGTCGCTTGTTCAGTCATCACCGGACGTACGTGCCCGGCGTACAAAACTCACTGGCTGTGTTCGTCACAGACGGACATCGGCCTACCGGTCGACCTCGCCCATGATAGTGTCCAGACTACCGATCGTCGCCACGAGGTCGGGGATGTACTCGCCGCGTGCCATCTCGGACAGTGCCTGGACGTGCGAGAAGGAGGGGCCGCGGATCTTGAACCGGGCTGGCGTCTCCGTCCCGTCCGAACGGATGTAGATGCCGAGTTCGCCCTTCGCGGCCTCGACGGCGCGGTAGAGTTCGGCGTCGGGGTCGGGCCGGAGCGTGCGGGGGACGTTGGCCTGAATCTCGCGGTCGTCCTCGGGCCAATCCTCCAGTAGGTCGACGCACTGGCGGATAATCTTCGCGGACTCCTCTACCTCGCGCAGGCGCACGAGCAGGCGCGAGAAGTTGTCGCCGCCCTGCTCGGTGACGACCGACCAGTCGAGTTCGTCGTAGTAGCCGTAGGGGTCGTCCCGCCGGAGGTCGTAGTCGACGCCCGAGGCTCGGGCGACCGGCCCGGTACAGCCATAGGCCTTCGCGGTCTCGGCCGGGAGGTGGCCCGTGTCAACCGTTCGCAGTTGGAGGATTTCGTTGCTGGTGAGCATGTCGTGGTACTCCGTGAGCTTGTGCGGCAGGTCGTCGAGGAACGCGCGTATCTTCTCGAAGAACGCCTCGCGGGGCTCGGGCAGGTCCCAGGCGACGCCGCCCAGCCGCAGGTAGTTGAACATCAGCCGCTGGCCGGTGAGGTCCTCGAGGATGTCCTGCACGAGTTCGCGGTCCCGGACCCCCCACTGGAAGGTGGCGGTGAACTCCCCGACCACGTCCAGCGCGTAGGTCGCGACCGCAAGCATGTGCGAGAGAATTCGCGAGAGTTCGCCGCCCATCGTCCGGATGACCTGGGCATACGCCGGCACCTCGATGTCGGCGAGGTCTTCGGCCGTGCGGGCGTAGGCCCACTCGTTCAACAGCCCGGCCCCGCCCCAGTCCCAACGGTCCGGGTAGGGCATGATCTGGTGGCGGTAGGCCCCCTGCTGGCACATCTGTTCCTCACAGCGGTGGATGTAGCCGATGTCTGGGTCGACGGCCGCCACCTGCTCGCCGTCGAGCTGGACGTTCAGGTGGAGAACGCCGTGCGTCGAGGGATGGTGTGGCCCCATGTTGAGGTGCATCGTCTCCGGCCCCTCACGGCGGTCTTCGAGCAGGCGCTCGTGCTCCCGGAAGGAGACGATCTGTGGCTGGTCCTGATTGTAGTCCCGGCTCAGTGGGTGGCCCTGCCAGGTCTCGGGCAGGAGAATGCGCCGGAGGTCCGGATGGTCCTCGTACTCGATGCCGACCAGGTCGTAGGCCTCCCGCTCGTGCCACGCCGCCGTCGGGTACACGGGAACGGCTGACTCGCTGGTCGGCGACTCTCTGGGTGTCGGAACGACGACCGAGAGTTCCTGTGTCGGGTCGGCGTAGCGTCGCAGATGATAGATCGTCTCGAACCGGTCGGCGTACTCCTGGGCTGTGACGCAGGCGCAGTGGTCTAGACCGGCCTCGGTTCGCAGCGTTGAGAGGACGGTCTGGACCTCGTCAGCACGGATGACAGCAGCCGGGGCGTTCTCGTGGCGTTCGGTGGAAAGGACGTGGTCGGCGATCGGCTCGATAAGCGGATGGACATCGTCGGTTCGGTGGACTGTCTGGGCCATCTCCGTGACCGTGCGTTCGGCGTTTGCGTCCCTCGACCTGTCCCCTCATGCCCGAGGTTATTTTAAATACTGCTCGGAACAGCCAGGTATGAAATACGTCACGCTCTCGCTGTGGATGGCCCCTGAGGTCCGCCACTCGATGCACCAGTTCGTCGTTGAGCACGACGGCTACGAGGCGAGCTATCTCCTCCGGGGCAACGACATCGGTTCCGACCTCCAGACGCTGCTGTTTCACGTCGACGGCTTCCCGCCGGAGCCCTACCGAGTGGCGCTGGAACAGGCCGAAACCGTCCGGGAATATGCTATCTCGACGTGTCCCGACGAGACGTTCTTCCTCTACGTACAGGATTCGCCGTCGGCGACCGGTCACGACCTCGTCGACGCCCTCACGCGGGCCGGTCTAGTCATCGTCTCGCCGGTCGCCTACCATGCCGATGGCACGGTCGGACTCACGCTGGTCGGTCCGGGCGGGACGGTCCAGCAGGCAGTCGAGACGGTGCCCGACGGCGTCTCAGTCGACGTTCGGGAGGTGGGGGAGTACGACAGCCGACGGCTCGACACCGGGGCGGCGCTCACCGACCGGCAGTTCGAGGCTGTCGCCGCCGCTGTCGACTGCGGGTACTACGCTGACCCCCGCGAGGGGAGCGTCGACGACGTCGCCGACGAACTGGGCTGTGCCCCCGGAACTGCCGCTGAACACCTCAGGAAGGCCGAGGCTCATGTGATGGCTGACGTACTCGAACAGCGTCCCGTACCAGCGGAGTAGTCCGCTCTACCCGGGGACCGCCGGAGCGGCTGACTACCGTATGTCTTCCCGGAAAAACTATAAACTCCGGAACAGTGCCTTCTAATGCTGGATTGCGAACGCATCACAGGGGCCAGCGGTAGCCCGACTCAGGACAACACCGACCATGAACACAGTAACTATCGACGACGTACCGGTCGAACGGAATCCGATGCAGGTACACGACATCCGCAAGCCCGTTTCCCGGAAACTCGGGACCGAGCATTTCGCGGCAAACTACTTCGAACTCGAACCTGGCGACTCCTTCTCGGGGAGCCTCCACCGCCACCACGACCAAGAAGAGGTGTTCTACATCGAACAGGGACAGACCACCTTCGAGGTCGGCCTCGACCGCGAGGAAGTCGATGTTTCGGGCGGCGAATTGATTCGCTTCGAGCCCGGCGAGTTTCAGGAAGGGTACAACTCCGGCGACGAGCGCGTCATCGGCTGGGCCTTTGGCGCGCCCGGCGCGACCCACGACTGGGACGCCATCGAATCGAGAGCGCACTGTCCAGAGTGCGACACGGAAACCACCCAGAGTGTCGCCCTCGCCGACGGTCGGTTCGAACTGACCTGTACCGACTGCGGGAACGTCCAGGGCTAGGACCCACTTCTGTCGCTCTCGTGACTGGTAACAGGTGTTTGTACAGCCAGAAAGCCCCCGCTCGCTCGACTCCTGCGACTCTCTGCGCGCTTCCTCGCTCCTCAACGTCGCTCGTCAGTGCTTGCATCGCCTCGAACGTCGAGCGAGCGGCCCCTTTCAGTCCCACCCGTAGCCGGTTGGACAAAGAATGCTGGGCGGGACTGAAAGGGGCGTTGTCGGCGCTGTGCGCCGACTGCTCGGGAGACCGCAGGTCTCCCGGTGGGCGGCTGGACGAAGGCGGGCGATGTAAGCACCACAGGAACGACCGGAGGGTGTGACAAGGAGCGCAGCGAGCCCCCCGAGTTCAGCCGGCCGGGGCTTTCTGGCTCTTTGCATAAACAACGACCCCGTCAGTCATTCCACCCGTTGCTAGCCCGCAATTCATATCGCATCGCGTCACGAAGCCCAGGTATGTCACTGGCCGACCTGGAGTGGCGCGTCATCGGCGAGGAAACACGACCCGGACCGATGACGATGGCACTGGAAGCGGCCGCTGCCGAAACCGTCGCGGCTGGCGGTCCGGCAACGGTGCGGGTGTACACCTGGCCCGATACGCTGTCGCTGGGCTACGGACAGGACCCAGACACGATCGACTGGGCGTTCTGCGAGCGCGAGGATATTGGGGTAACACGACGACCCACCGGTGGCGGCGCAATTTATCACGACAGCGTGGCGGACATCTCGTACGGCATCATCGCGCCGGCCGACGCCGTGCCGGGCGATCTGATGGCGTGTTACGAGCAGTTCTGTGAGCCCGTTTTGGACGCGTTCGAGCGCATGGGCGTCGACGCGTCGTTTGCCGACGACGAGCGGTCGGCGGTCCACCAGCCGGCCTGTTACCTGCGGCAACTCCATCCGGCCCACGATATCGTCGGCCCCGACGGCCGCAAACTCAGCGGGAACGCGCAGTACCGCCAGAAGGACGCCGTCATTCAGCACGGTTCCCTGTCCGTCTCGCTGCGCCCCGACCGCCACTGCGGCTGTTTCACCGCCGACCCCGACTCGGAGCGGTTCACCGAACGTGTCGGGGCGATAGACGAGTACGCCGATATCGACCGCGCCGAAGCCGTCGAGACGCTCCGCTCGACGCTGGCCGAGTGGGTCGACGCGACCGAGGGCTCGTGGACGGATGACGAACTCTTACGCGCACGCGAGCACGCGAGGAATAAATTCGACGCAGACGAGTGGATTCGCCGGTCGCCCTGACGCTGGCGGTGCGGTCCGGCGATGACGGCCGTGCCGGGCCACCACGAGCCGCGTCCTACCCTGAAAGATCGCCCTTCAGAGTGTTTCTTCGACAAACTGCGAGATAAGGCGGTCCTCGGCAGTCCGGAGCTGGTACTGCACGGTCGACCGGGGCTCGTCCAGTATCGATGCGAGGTCCTTGACCGAGACTTCCCGCGGCCGCTCGTAGTAGCCGTGGGTCACGGCGGCCTTCAGCACCCGCCACTGCTGGGGCGAGAAGTTCGTTGCGACCCGTTCGGTGGCCTTCCAGTTTCCAGCACTGGTGATGTGAGACACCGAGAGTGTGACGCCATCGCGGAGGCTCGATTCGATTCTGTCGTACACCTCGCCGATGGGGTTGGACCCCGGATAGAGGACGCGCCAGCGGTACTCGTCGCCAGTCCGCCGGGATTCGAAGATAGCCCCGTCACTGACGTGTCGGTGCAGGAAACTCGGCAGCGACTGACAGCCGCTGATTTCGCGACGCAACGTGTACACCGTCCGCGACGTTTCCCCGCGGTCCAGCATATGGTAGGTTCGCGTCGTATCACAGCTCACGACGTCGAAACACTCGTTACAGCGGTCTTCGTCCAGAAAGACCTCGTCGAACGCACTCAGGGCCTCGGGCGTCCCCTTCGCGTGGTCCAGCCGCCACATATGGTCGTCACCGACGAAGATGGCCGAGGACCACACAGAGAGACTTTCGTGCTGCCGGAACACGTCCATCAGGCTATCGGCTCCCGCGTCGAACTGCAAGACGAACTCGAACTCGCGTGTTTCATTTACTGCGGCCTGTGATTCGGTCATTTGGCTATTACTAACTTATCGAGACCGGTATAAGTCGATTACCAGTCGACTGAAGACGCTCAAAACTAGATAGTTGGCTATTGATAAGAATATGCTCGACAGCGAGGTCACCGATGTCGGCGCGGTGGTCGATTTATCGTGACCCTCACGCCTGCAATGACGGGCTACGAGGGCGGACTGTCCAACGTTCCTGACAACAGAGCTACGTCACCGTTTTGTGGCAACCCGGCCAAGCAGTGGCATGGTCTCGTCCCCCGCTGATGACGACGCTGCCGACACCTCCGCCGACCCTCAGGCAGCCGACGGCAGCGCCGCAACGCTTTCCGAGGAAGAACTGTACGCGGTTGTTCGGGTGGCTACCGAGGACGCAGTGCTTGGCGCGCTCGGCACGCTCATGTTGGTCGGTATCGGCATCGTACTGGCCTCTTGGGGCGCAGCGTTACTAATGTCAGCAACGCCGCTTCCAGCGGCTATCGGCGTGGTTCTCGTCCTGTTCGGTGCATACCTCGCGCTATCGAGCCTCCGCATGATCCCGCCCGTTCGCGAGTGGGTCTGAGGCGGTCGGGTATCCCTGTTCCCCGGTCTGTCGTCCCGCCCCGGCGAAATCCGGACACGAGCTATAACCGACCGTGGCACTCCGGAACCTCTTTTGTCGGGCATCACCGACCGGTGTGCATGGTACGAGTCGGGGCGCACACCTCTATCGCCGGCGGCGTCTACAACGCCGTCGAGGAACAGGTCGAGTACAGCGGTAACTGCGGGCAGATATTCTCACACTCGCCGCAGGTCTGGCAGGACCCGAACATTGATGACGACGAGGCCGAGCAGTTCCGCGACCTCGCAGCCGACCACGGCGTCGGTCCGTGGGTCATCCACTCGTCGTATCTGGTCAACCTCTGTACGCCAAAAGACGACCTCCGCGAGAAGTCCCTCGATTCGATGCAAAAGGAGGTCGACGCCGCCGCGAAGCTGGGCATCGAGTACGTCAACGTCCACCTCGGCGCTCACACCGGCGCGGGCGTCGACGGCGGCCTAGACAACGCCGCGAGCGTGCTGGACGACCTCGACATCCCCGAGGGCGTCACCGTGCTGGTCGAGTCCGACGCCGGTAGCGGGACGAAACTCGGCGGCCAGTTCGAGCATCTCGCGACGGTTCGGGAGCGCACCGACCAGGACATCGAGTTCTGTCTCGACACGGCCCACATGTTCGCCGCGGGCTACGACCTCTCGACGCCCGGGGCCGTCGACGAGACGCTCGCGGAGTTCGACGAGGTTGTCGGCTTCGATGACCTCGCCTGCGTTCACCTCAACGACTCCAAACACGAGTGCGGGACGAACAAGGACGAACACGCCCACATCGGCGAGGGCCACATCGGCGAGGACGGCATGCACGCGTTCGTCAATCACGACGCCATCCGCGACGTGCCGCTGGTGCTGGAGACGCCGACCGAGAACGGCAAGAGTTTCGCCTGGAACATCGACCGCGTCAAGGAACTCCGCGGCGAATAGACGTCGCTATCGAGCGCGGCGTATCCGAGCTTCTCGACTCTGTGGGGAAGTTCGAGCGCGTTCGACCGCGGTACTTTTGGGGGCGACTCGACTCTGAGGAACTGTGCGCAGGTTCTCCGCCGACTACCTCGAAACCACCCGCAGGGGGATGTGGGCCGACTCCCGCGAGGCGCTCACGGACTTGCAGTTGGGCGAGTGCGAGCGCGTCCTCGACGTTGGGTGTGGGACCGGCGAGCTGACCCGCGTCCTCCGCGAGGAAACCGACGGAACGGTCGTCGGCCTCGACGCCGATACGGACCTGCTGGCCGCCGCCGGCGACCCGATCGTCTGCGGGGACGCGACGCGACTCCCCTTCGGCGACGACAGCTTCGACCTGGTGGTGTGTCAGGCGTTGCTCATCAACCTCCCTGAGCCCGAGGTCGCGGTCCGGGAGTTCGCCCGCGTCGCCACCGACCGGGTGGCCGCCATCGAGCCGAACAACGCTGCCGTCACCGTTGAGTCGACCGTCGACGCGGAGCCCATGCTGGCCCGCCGCGCTCGCCGGCTTTTTCTCGATGGAGTGCGGACAGACGTGACCCTCGGTAGTGACGCCGCCGACGTGTTCAGCGATGCGGAGCTGACCGTCGTTTCGACGACGCAGTACGACCAGGAGCAGCGCATCGAGCCGCCCTACGACGACGCGGCGATGCAGGCGGCCCAGCGGAAAGTCACTGGAACCGGACTGGCACACAACCGCGAGACGATTCTCAACGGCGATGCGACGCCCGCCGAGTACGACGCGCTCCGCGAGCGCTGGCGGTCGATGGGCCGGGACGTAATCGAGCAGATGCAAGCGGAGGCCTACGAACGCCGCGAGACGGTCCCGTTCTTCGTTACCGTCGGCGAGGTTCAGTGACCTGCTCGTTCTCGGCTTCAGGGAGGAAATAGCCCGCCAGTCTGTAGACTGCGCCGTCCAGCAGGCTGGCGACCAGTCCGACGACGCCGCCGACGACAGCGGCGACACCGGCCCCGATGAGCAAGACAAGCAGCACCGCCTGCAGTCGGACCCCGCCGCTCTGTAGCGTCGGCACGAGTGCCACCGCGAACAGACCCAGCAGGAACGCGACGCCGGTGGCACAGCCGGCCGCAACTCCGTGGAGGACGAGCGTGCTGACTCCTGCCGAGTCAAGCGCCACCCGGCCGTGAACCCATCGGACCGCCAGGACGAACAGCGCCCAGAGGTAGCAGAAGACGGCCACGCCGACGAGGGTGTTCAGCCCGGCAAGCAGGTCGGCGAGGCCGCCGCTCGCGTGGGCGGCGAGGACGCCGAGCAGGACGAACAGGGCGGTGTCGAAGGTCGCGAGCGTCCACGTCACGAGCGATACCCGTCGCGCGTCGGCCCGTTCCGCGGTGTACGCTGGCTCGGTCTCGGTCCCGGTCGCTATCTCGCTTTCACCTCTCCGCTCACGCTGGTCCTCAGCCATGCGCGAGTACCTCCGCGAGGACGACGATGCTCAGGAGGACGGCCGCCGTCGCGCCGTAGGCCCGCGAGAGCGTTCGCCGAAGGGGTGGGGACAGGTCACCGGATGTTGCCTCGCGGTCGCTGGCTTGAACGAGGAGGAGCGTCCGGACGACCGACCCGACGACGAGGGCGACGACGACGGTGAGTTTCGCCAGCAGGGTTCGTCCCCAATCGGTTCCGGGTCCTGGCGGCCCGAGCGTGCCGAGGTTGCCGACGCCGGTGAACACGAGCACGCCGACGCCGGCCCAGAACAGCCACTCGAACTGTCGCGCGGGCGCGAGCGAAGCGATAGCGCCGCTCCGATAGCTGTACCAGAGGAGGGTCGTGCCGCCGACGAGGACCGCCATCGCGAGGACGTGGAGGGTTCGAATCGGGAGGGCTGCCATAGCTGTCGCTTCACCGGCAGGTCGCAAAGAATCAGGGGGTCACTCCGACCGGTCGACTGTCACTACGTCCTCGCCCGTCGCCACGTTGTACCGTGTCGACGGGTCGACGGTCAGGCTGACGACGCCGCTGTCGAGTGCGTCCGGGCGCTCGAACCTGACGACTGTCGACCGGGCGGTGAAATCGCTGGTGTAGACACAGGGCTGTGTGTAACAGCCGAACGCGTGGATGCCGTCCGCCGTCTCCTCGATGCGTTTCAGGTGGGGGACGATCGAACCGGACCCCCAGCCGGTCTGGACGACGAGCACGGCGTGGCTCTCGAAGTCGGTGTCGGCGGCGAGACTGTAGGCGTCACCCCTGTCGTTTTCGAACCGTTCGATGTCGTCCGCATCCGTCAGCAGCGTCGCGTAGAGCTGGTCGTCGGTGTTGTCTTCGACGAACTCCAGCCCTTCGTCAGCAAACAGCGTCCCTCGCGTCGACGCCTGCTCGAACGACAGCGACGGCTCGGCCGGCATGTTTGCACAGAGATACAGCGGGTCGCGGTCGCCCTCGCCGGAGTCGTCGATGTTGCATTTGATGTCCTCGATTTCGTACGGCGGCGTATCGACCCGGTCCAGGTCGCCGGGCAGCCTGTTCGGCGTGTCCGTCGGCGTTTCGTCGTCGGTTTCGGTATCGGTGGCTTCGTCCTCCGTCTCGGTGTCGGTGGCTCCGTCGTCGGTCTCGGTGTCGGGAGCAGTTCCCGGCGACGGATGCGTGCGTGTTTCCGTGCCGCCGTCCCCACTGCCGTTCCCGCCCGGCGCGAGACAGCCGCTCAGGGCACCCATCGCCATGCCACCGACCAGTCCCAGGGTCGCTCGTCGCGTCCGTTGCATACGATTCCCTTCCCGTGGTGTGGGTGTATTCCTTCTGTTCGCTCAAAACCGCGTTGTAGTTGTCATGGGCTGTGTTCGCGCCCAGCGGTTCCGCGCAGGGCGATGGCACCCGCCGATAGACCCTTGCGGGGCGAGCAGCTACGGACGACACGTACCGATTCGCGTCTCCACATGATACCACCGCTCATCCGCCGCTGTCCGGAGTGCCGACACGTTACCTGGAGCCGCCGGTTCGCTGCCGTCGACGACGGCGAGCGCGGCTCGGGGCTCGTCGAATGTCCCGCCTGCGGACATCGATTCTCGACGGTCGCCGCGCCCTGGCTGCAGTAATCGGCCTACCAAAGCCGGCGGCGACCGCCTACACCACGTCGCCCCGAACCGTCGCTCCCTCCTGCTGTGCCCGGTACTCTTTGACCGCGTCGGCGGCGTCGCCGGCCTCCGTCTCGTCCATCCCGAGCATCGACAGCGACTGGGTCAGCGTCGGGAAGACGAACTCGTTGTCACGGAGCTTCTGGAACGCCTCCGGCGACCGTTCGCCGTCGAGCCACAGGCAGGCCCCGCGCGGGTCCAGAATCTGCTCGTAGTCGTTTCGCATCTTCGCCCCCTTGAGCCGCTGGGTGACGTTGTCCTCGAAGGAGGCGTTACACACTTCCAGATGGACCGGCTCGTCGTCGTTCAGGAGGTGGGCGGCGAGGCACTTTTCGGGCGCGGCGTGGCCGTTGGCGTTCGCGCGGATGTACTCGGGATGCTCGTCGGCCCACGCGGCGCGGACGGTCTTGCCGACGCCGTCGACGCCGTGACTGCGCTGGAACTCCTCGGCGCGCTCCGGCGCGTCCTTGAACAGGATGTCCTTGGTGACGTACACGTCCAGTCGCTCGACCGGGTCCAGCCCGAGCGCCACGTCGCCGTACACCCACACCTCCCGGACCGGGACCGGCATCGTCTCCGCTTCGACCGTCGTGACGATCTCCTCGACGCGCTCGACTGCCTCCGGACGGTCCATACTCATTGTCCCCTCTACCGGTCGGGCGGCCTAAACGCTGACTCTCCGCGCCCGTCGCGTTGCGGCTCGCCATGCAATCTTGTGATGCTCACCGACGAACGTGATCGGCCGCGATTTTGCTCCCTTTGACGCAGGCGACGGTGCCAAGCCCCGGCCAGGTGGTGTCGCCCGCGAGGTAGAACCCCTCGATACCGATGTTCTGTGGCACAGCCCCCTGGTTCGCGTTTGCCCGCGTCTGCTTGTACCCGCCGACAGCCCCGCGGGGTCGCTTCGTGAACTGCTCGTAGGTGACCGGCGTCGCCACCTCGGAGACGACCGGGTCGGTCCCGAGGTCGGGATAGACGGTCCGGCCGCCCGCCAGCAGTTGCTCGCGAGCGGCCGCCTTCTGTTCCCCGTAGGCCGCCTCGTCAAGGCCTTGCCACGGCTCGACTGCACAGTGGGTGGATAGCATGACTGCCCGGTGCCCTGCCGGTGCGCTCACGTCGTCACCCGGCGCGGAGACGGAGACGAACATGTTGTTCCCGTTGCCCAGCGGTTCGTCGTAGGCCTGCAGAATTTGGTGGTGCGTCCGCTCGCGGCTGTCGACCTCGGCTGCCGGGACGCCGAGAAACACCACGAGTGCGCTCCCCTCGTGGGCTTGCAGCATCGAACAGTAGTCGTCGAGTCTGTCGCCGACGACCGTCGGTGCGAGGCTTCTGGTAACGGGAACTGGGACAGTGCTGACGACCTGGTCTGCGTGGACCGGACCAGCCGCCGAGTCCACGCGAAAGCCGCCGTTGGAGCCGGTCACCGCAGTCACGGTTCGACCGGTCTCGACTCGCCCGCCGATGTCCGTGTACTGGTCGACGAAGGACTCCCAGAAGCCGTACATCCCGCCGGTCGCCCGGCCCAGCCCTGTCCGACGGATCGTCATTCCAAGGACGGCGTTTAACAGCGGCGCGTCGTCGAGCGTGGCATGGACCGTATCCTCGACGAGCATCGAGACGACTGCTCGGAGCGGTCGGTCGTCGTACACGCCGTGGGCGCGCATCGCGTCGGCCATCGTCCAGCGGAGATATCTGGCCAGCGGCAGGTCCCGAAGGCCGACCGCACTGGCGTTCCGAACGAGATCGCCGACACTCTGTATCGGCATCTTGACGTCTGTTCTGGTGAGTCGCCAGAGCCGCGCCGAGAGATCGTCGATGAAGTCGTAGAACGCGAGATGTCGCCTGTCGTCGCCGAGTTTCGTGCGCCGCTCGGCGTCCCAGTCCGTCTGGTCGCGGTACAGCGTCACTGTCCGGTCCGGCAGCCAGACGTCGTAGGCGTCCTGTCTCTCCATTGATGGGGATTCGAAGCCGACAGTCGACAACAGCTGGCCGCCGACACCCCCCGTGACGAAATCCACGAGTGTCGTCGCGCCGACATCGAACCGGAACCCCGCCCGCTCGTAGTAGCCCGCACAACCACCGACGCTGTGGTGCTGTTCGAGAACGACCGTCGAGTAGCCGTCTGCCTGCAATCGTGCGGCCGTGCTCATACCGGCGACACCGCCTCCGATGACGGCCACGTCCGCGGATTCAGTTCCCATGACGCCCCACCTGTGAGAGTATCCCGTACCCACTCGTCGCGGTGAGGACTGTGACTCGTCCGAGTTCGTTTTGCCGGCACAGACTCATTGGCCCAGCTACATGTGTGACGGTCTAAATAGTATCTACCGGGAGCCGAACACTCATCTGCCAGTGCGGTGTCTCCGCCGTTATGTCATCCCTCCAGACGCAGTTCCGGGATCTGGCGACGTGGGCCGCGGACTCCTCCCCGCTGTACGCCCATCTCTGCCGCGAGGCGGCTGAAGACAGCGATATCCTCGACATCGCAGCGACCGTTCCCGAAAGTCGCCAGGCCCCGCATCTCCTGCTGGCTGCGGTGCAGTACCTGCTCGACCGGCATCCCAACCACCGGCTGGCCGAGTACTACCCGAGCATTACCCAGACGGCACACGACCCCGATGACGGGTGCTTCCCAGCGTTCCGCGAGTTCTGTCTCGACCGTGCCGACGATATCCGACCGCTCCTGCGGACCCGGCGCACGCAGACGAACGCGGTGCGGCGCAGCGCGGTCCTCTATCCGGCCGTCGCACAGGTGGCCCGCGCCGCCGACGGGCCGCTCGCGCTAGTGGAACTCGGGCCAAGCGCCGGCCTGAACCTGCTGTTCGACCGCTACCGCTACGATTACGACGGTTGCGTAGTGGGTAACAGCGACTCGCCGGTCACCATCGGGAGCAGCGTCCGACGTGGCGACCCGCCGCTTCCGGACACACCCCCCGAAATACACTCCCGGGTTGGCATCGACCGCAATCCGCTCGACGTGACCGACGAGGCCGACAGGGACTGGCTCCGCGCGCTCGTCTGGCCCGAACACGGGGCGCGGCGCGCCGTTTTAGACGGTGCGCTGACGGTTGTACGCGACGACCCACCCGAGCTTATCGAGGGCGACATGCTCGATGACCTGCCGCCGGTCCTCGACGAGATTCCGTCCGACGTCCCGGTCTGTGTCGTCAACACGCTCGTGCTGTATCAGGTCCCGGCGGAACTGAGCGAGGCGCTGACGGCGTTGCTCGAAGCGCAAATGGCCGAGCGCCAGCTGCACTGGCTCACCGGTCAGCGGGACCTGTCGGGCGGCGAGTCGGTGAGGCTGGACTGGAGGCGCTGGACTGATGACGGCATCGAAACGACACGTCTCGTCGACTACGAGCCACACGGGGCGTGGCTATCGTGGCGGCCCTGAGCGCACCAACTGGCTACCCACGCCGGCAACACGACGGGCGGCTGTCAGGCGTTCACCCGGGCTTATGTCTCCGCCGCGGGAACGTCGCGTATGCAGATTCGCGTGTACGACGAGGGGGCTGCCCGCGACTGCCTGCTCGTCCTCGGGTGGGGGAACCGCTGCCGACACCGGAACGTCCAGTGGCTCGTCGACCAGCTTGCGGCGGCATACCGCGTCCACGCCGTCGAACTACCGACACATATCACCGACTACCGGCGGGAGTGGGTCGGTCCGGTTCAGGAGTACACCGCCGACCTCGGCAGGTTCGACCTGCTGGGCCACAGCGCGGGCGGGCTGACAGCGGCCCACATCGACGCCGATGGCATCGGCAATCGGGTGTACCTGAGCCCATGGTGGGACACCGACCTGCCGGCTCCGCGGTCGGTACTCGACGCTGTCGCGTCCCTGCCGATCACGAAACCGTTCATCCCGGTCGACACGCTGGACGCCGGCGCTATCGGCGACTTGGCGACGGCCCGGCAACTCGCGGACGCCCCGTCGTCGGTTTCGCCCGCTTTCCTTCGAACGGTGCTGCGGGCACAGCGGTCCCTTCCGCCGGCCCGGGACGCCGCCGCGGCGTTTTGCTCACTTACGGACACAGTTGTCGACCCGCGTGCCGTCGGGGAGCGCCTGCCGGCCGACCGCATCCGGCTGTATGACGGCGGCCACGAACTGTTCTCGTCGAGCGGCCGCGAGGACACCGTCGAGATGGTCCTCGACGCGTTACAGCACGGCCCCGACACGCTGTGAGTGTGGCTGTGATCAATTCGGTACGACCTGGCCTGTCGTGGCCGAGACGAAACCCTCTCACCATTGCGGCCACGACTACTCGTCACGATGGAGTGCGACAAATGCGGCGAGAACGCGGTGTTACATGCGGCCTATTCCGGGCTTCACCTCTGTGAGTCTCATCTCTGCCGAGCGGTCACGAAACGGGTCCGCCGTCGCATCCGCGAGGACGGGCTCGTGTCCGACGACGCCACAGTCGAAGACCCCGAGACATGGGTAATTGGCCTTTCGGGCGGCAAAGACAGCGTCGTTCTCACGCAGATTCTGCACGACACGTTCGCCGAGGACCCCCGCATCGAACTGGTCGCCCTTTCTATTCACGAGGGCATCGAGGGATACCGCGACGCGAGTTTGGAGGCCTGCGAGGAACTGACCGACGACCTCGGCATCGAACACGTCACCGTCTCCTATGCCGAGGAGTTCGGCGTCCAGATGGACGACGTCGTCGAGGACGACCCCGAGGGGATGGCCGCCTGCGCCTACTGCGGCGTGTTCCGCCGTGACCTCCTCTCGAAGTACGCGGACGAACTCGACGCGGACAAACTGCTGACCGGCCACAACCTCGACGACGAGGCCGAGACGGCGCTGATGAACTTCCTCGAAGGTGACATCTCACAGATCGCCAAGCACTTCGAGGCGTCGCTCGGTCCGTTTGACTCGTCCGCCGACGCACCGACGGAGCAGACGCGTGAGGCGCAAGACCACCACATCCCACGGGCCAAGCCGCTCCGTGACATCCCGGAGAAGGAAGTCGCGCTGTACGCCCGGTTCGAAGATCTCCCGGCGCACATCACCGAATGTCCCCACGCCGAGGAGGCTTACCGCGGCGAGATACAGGAGCTCATGCTTGGCCTCGAAGAGAACCACCCCGGAACCCGCCACTCGATTATGGCCGGCTACGAAAAACTCGCCGCGTTAGCCGCCGACACCTACGGCGGCGAGAACAGCGACACCGACTACGGCGAGTGCGACAACTGCGGCGCACCGACGGCGCGGGACCTCTGCCGGAAGTGCAATCTGCTGGACGCGCTGGAAGCGGTCTGACGCGCGTGTCTGACATCCCGACGTACACGTATCGGTTCTGTATACTATTGTACCGATCGCGTCGCTCGCGGCCGTAGAAACCGAAAGAAAAGTCGTAGACGTCGCTACTTGTTCGTCCGGATGACGTCGAGTCCGTTGTTCTTCTCGCGCTGGTCCTGCCCGCCGTCGGTCTCGCTGTAGCCGGTGGTGCGACCGCCGCTGTTCTGACTCCCGCCGTTCGGGGCGGGGCTGTCGAAGCTTTCGACGTTGTCGGACGCGTCGAAAGACGTGTCGTCACCGACTTCCTGAATTGCTTCGCGGGACTTGTTGGCCTGCTTCTGGGTCGTCGGGCCGAGTACCTGGGCGGACTGGACGCCGGTCATGATGGCCATGACTCGCACCTTGCCCTTGTACTCTTCCTGAATCCGCGCGCCCCAGATGACGTTGGCGTCGGCCTCGAGCCGCTCGGTGATGTTCTGTGCGATGCCCTCGGCCTCCTTCAGCGTGAGGTCCGGGCCGCCAGTGATGTGGACCAGGCCGCCGCTTGCGCCGCGGTAGTCCACGTCGAGCAGCGGGTGGTTCATCGCGTCCTTGACGACCTCCTCGGTCTTGTTCTTGTCCTGGGTCTCGCCGACCAGCATCACCGCGACGCCGCCCTGATTCATGATGGATGTCATGTCGGCGTAGTCGAGGTTGATGAGGCTCGGCTGGGTGATGGTCTCGGAGATGCCCTTGACGGTCTCGGCGATGATCTGGTCCATCACGGAGAACGCCTTGCCGATTGGCAGGTTCGGGACGTAATCGAGCAGGCGGTTGTTGTCCAGCACGATGATGGAGTCCGCCTCGTTGCGGAGCTTCTCCAGGCCTTCCTCGGCCTTGACCGTCCGCGCTCGCTCGACGTTGAACGGCGTCGACACCATGCCGACGACGATTGCGCCCTGTTCCTTGGCAATCTTCGAGACGACCGGGGCCGCGCCAGTCCCCGTGCCGCCACCCATGCCGGCGGTGACGAACACGAGGTCAGCGTCGCCCAGCACTTCCTTGATAGTGCCCTGTGCCATCTCCGTGGCGCGCTCGCCCATCGATGGGTCACCGCCGGCCCCGAGGCCGTTGGTGAGGGACTTGCCGACCAGAATCTTCGTGTCGGCTTCGATCATCTTGAGGTGCTGTTTGTCCGTGTTGATGGCCACGGTGTCAGCGCCCTCGACGCCGATGTTGTACAGGCGGTTGACCGTGTTGTTGCCGGCGCCACCACAGCCGACGATGACGATGCGCGGGTCTCCGAACCCGTCGACGTCCTCGTCGGACATCTTCTTCTTTTCTTGCTCGTCGCGTTCGAGGGCCTCGTTGACGATATCCTGCATCGTTACACCTTGGCCCAGGACCGCTTCTTTTCGGAGGCCTGTTCGGAGCCTTCTTCGGCGAGCATCTCCCGAACCGCCGAGCGAATCGCTTCGCTCCGATTGGGGTACTCGCCCGTCTCGACCATTTGTTCGACCTCTTCAATCTGCTGCTTCGGAATCCGTAGTGTCACACGCTCCATGTTTGGTAGTTTCCCCTTGGGTAAGACGGCCCGGACGGGACCTGTTTACGCCCCGCACGAGTGTTTACACAGCGAAACCGCAGTACGAGGGCGGCATCCCCTCGCGTTCGTCGCTGTGTAAGACGACCGTCTTACGCAGAATAAACCACTGACCCTGATGTATTAAAACTTACGGGCAGTGTCATACACTTTCCCGTTTACGGCGTCTGAGCGCGTCTATCGCGTGCAAACGCTGGTTTAGGTCTGGTCGAGGACATCCGCCGCAGGCGTTCGTCTCCCACAACCCGGGCAGAATCCCCAGTCCGACCGGAGTTCGTCGCCGCAGTCACAGAACACCCGGCGGGACGCTTTCTCACCGCAGTTCGGGCAGTAAACGTGGTCAGAACCCAAGTTTTCACCACATTGCGCACACGTCTTACGTTCTTCCGTCTCGGCTCTGTCCCGTGTTTCCGCTTCTGTCTTACGCCCGCTCGTATCAGACGTTTGACTTTCGTCGTGGGACCGTCCGCTCTCGGTGCTTTCCCCTCGGCTGCCGGCGCGCTGTTGCTCGGTTTCGGCGCTCGCTGCCCCCGCGCTTACGCCGTCTAACGAGATGTTTACGTTGACATCCTGCGGTTGCGAGCGCGGTTGTCGCGTTTGCAGCCGGTCGGCGATGATACTGTCGACGCGGTCTTCGATGAGCTCGTCGATCGTCTCGGCGTCGGTCACGGACTCCGACGCCGCCGACGGTGGTTCCGACGCTGACGGTGACGCGTCTCCGAGATACTCCCGGAGTGCTTCGCGCATGACCTCGCTCTTCGAGGCGTCGAATGCCTCGAGTTGGTCGATGAGGTCGTCGTCAGCACGGAACGTTATCTTACTCATCGGGCTCGATGAGGGTATTATACAGGCTGGTATTTTAATCTTCCCGCGCTGTCTGACGCCCGTCAGCTACCGGCATGACGCGATACATCTCTGTTCGGTCGGACACCGTTCGTAGACCGTTTCGGTCCGCCTATCGGAAGATCGGAAGCGGGGTCAGACGTGTCTGACACCAGCCGGTGTGTCACTCCGCGTCGTGTGACCGTTCGGCGCACCCTCTACGAATAACAATCCTTAAGTCTGGACGGCGGGGTATTTTCGGGTGTCGACCGCCCTTAGCTCAGACTGGTAGAGCAGTCGACTGTAGATCGACTTGTCCCCCGTTCAAATCGGGGAGGGCGGACTTGGTTTTCAGTCGGTGTCGAGTGACTGTGAACAGGACTTGGTCTGTCGCATGACTTCGGACAACGGCGCTACGTGAGACAACCCTGTTCCAGCAGATCCGTGAAATAAAATCGTCGGGGACGGCTCAGTACAGCGTCAGAACCGCTCGCTCATCGCCGCCAGCCCAGCGTCCACGTCCACGGTCGCGCCCTGCTCTCCGAGCGCGTTGCCCAGTGCCGTCAGCAGGTAGCTGACGTTCTGCCGTCGGGCCGAATGGCCCATGCAGCCGATCCGCCAGATGTCGCCCTCCAGTGCGCCCAGACCGCTGGCGATTTCGAGGTCGTACTCGTCCAGCAGGTGCTGGATGACTGCGCCGTCGTCGACGCCGTCGGGCACGCGGACGGTGTTCAGGCTCGGGAGCCAGAAGTCGTCGGGGGCGTTCATCTCAAGTCCCATGCCCTCGACGCCGGCTTTCAGCGCGCCAGCGACGCGCAGGTGGCGGTCCCAGCGTTCTTCGATGCCTTCCTCGGCGACGAGGCGAAGCGCCTCACGGAGCGCATACACGTTCGTAATCGGGGCCGTGTGATGGTAGGCGCGCTCCTCGCCCCAGTACCCCTCCAGCAGGGAGATGTCCAGATACCACGAGCGGGCCTCGGACTCGCGGGAGAGGACCTTGTCCATCGCGTCGTCGTTGAGCGTGAGTGGGCTCGCGCCCGGCGGACAGGAGAGGCACTTCTGCGGGCCGGAGTAGGCCACGTCGATGCCCCACTCGTCGACGCGGAGTTCGACGCCGCCCAGCGAGGTCACGCTGTCGGCGATGACCAGCGCGTCGTTCGCGTGGGCGATATCAGTGAGTTCGGGCACGGACGGCTGGAGGACGCCGGTGCTGGTCTCGGCGTGGACGAACCCGAACACGTCCGGACTGTGTTCGTCGAATGCCGCTTCGACCGCCGCCGGGTCGAGCGGCTGGCCCCAGGGGGCGTCGACGGTGACGACGTCGCCGCCCGCGCGCTCGGCCATGCTTGCCATCCGGTCGCCGAAGTAACCGTTCGTCGGGACGAGCATCGTATCGCCCGGTTCAACGACGTTGCCGATGGCGGCCTCCATCGCCGCGGAGCCGGTCCCGGAGACCGGAATCGTCCACTTGTTGTCCGTTCGGAACGTGTACCGGAGGAGGTCCTGGACCTCGTCCATGATCTCGATGAACGAGGGATCGAGGTGGCCGACCAGCGGCGTGCTCATCGCCTTGAGTACGCGCGGGTGGACGTCGCTCGGGCCGGGACCCATCAGTGTTCGATCCGGTGGTGTCAACTCACCGACAGCTGGTGCCTCATCCATACCGTGTGTTACCCGGTGACTGGGCATTAAAATCCGCGGTCACGACTCTCTGGTCAGGGCAAGGTCGGCTTCACAACTTCGCTGGGACGACAACCTCCCGTTCCAAAAACCTCTCTCAAAGATCACGTTTGTGTTGCCAGTCACCAGCGGACACCACCCTCCCCCATAATCGTAACCGCAAGACAGCGACGATATGATGTGCATGAACGATCTGCCCTGTTTTTACTCTCGTACTGCGAAGGGAGTGTGTGGTCGTCGATGGGATTGTTCGATAACGCCGTGTCCCCTGGGGAGGAACCGAGACGCCGGTACACCTGTCTGGTGTGCCGGGCGTCGTTCGACGTTCAGTACCACTCGTGTCCGGACTGCGGTGCGTACGACATCCGCCGGACGAAGTGGCTCACGTAGCCCCCGGCGTCCACGTTGGCACGTCCACCGGACTGCCTGCTATCGGGCTACACTGCCCTTTTTTAGATTGGTGCCGCGTACCACAGCCACCAAGTGACCGCCGACGGTACGGCTATACGTGAACCGACGACAGTTAGGGACGACAGGGTACGACGTGACAACTGTCGGACTCGGAACCTGGAACATCGGTGGCGACTGGGGCGATGTCTCGGCGGCGGAAGGACGGGAAACGATCCGCACAGCGCTCGACGCTGGCGTCGACTTCATCGACACTGCTGACGTGTACGGCGACGGCTTCAGCGAACAGCGCATCGCCGACGTGCTCGACGAACGCGAGGTCCGCGACGAGGTGACCGTCGCGACGAAGGCCGGTCGCCGACTCGACCCCCATACGGCCGAGCGCTACAACTACGACAACCTCTCCGAGCACGTCGACCGCTCGCGGGAGTACCTCGGGGTCGACACGCTGGAACTCCTGCAACTGCACTGTCCGCCGACAGACGCCTACTACCGGCCCGAGACGTTCGACGCCCTGGCGCGGCTGAAAGACGAGGGGAAAGTCGAGCACTGCGGCGTCAGCGTCGAACGCGTCGAGGAAGCACTGAAAGCTATCGAGTATCCCGGCGTCGAGACTGTCCAGATAATCTTCAACATGTTCCGCCAGCGACCCGCGGAGCTGTTCTTCGAGGAGGCCAAGCGCCGCGACATCGGCGTCATCGTCCGTGTCCCGCTGGCCTCCGGACTCCTGACTGGCAAGCTCTCCCGGGACATGGAGTTCCCCGAGAACGACCACCGGAACTTCAACATCGAGGGCGAGGCGTTCGACCGCGGCGAAACCTTCGCCGGCCTCCCGGTGGACGCGGGCTTCGACGCCGTCGACGACCTCCGCGAGCACGTCCCCGAGCGGATGACGATGGCCCAGATGGCGTTGCGCTGGATTCTGGACCACGACGCGGTGTCGACCGTCATCCCCGGCTCGACCTCGCCGGAGCACGTCCGGGCGAACGCAGCAGTCAGCGAGATGGACCCGCTCTCGAATCAGGTCCACGGCGCGGTACGTGACATCTACGAGGCGTACGTCTTCGACGACGTCCACCACCGCTGGTAATCGCCTGCGTGACAGAACTGTTCGAGAAATGCGGATCGAACGGACGTCGAAGGCCGATGCCGGGTGGGCAAACCCGGCGTGAAACCGTCCCGTACAGGGGAGCATGGGACGGTGGGCGTCGGGAGAGTACGAGCACGCACTGTGCTCGCATACAGTCTTCCGTGCGATCCGATGTTTGTTATACAGCTCTTTACGTGGTGACAGTGGACAGACTGGGCGACAGGGGGGCGCTACTGCACTTCGGTCACGTCAACTGGAAATCTATCGCCGTTGCACACCGAAACTGGTGCTCTGGAAGGAGTTGCAGCCGTTGGCTCCGATCATCATGACCGGTTCCGGCGAACTAGCCACCCGCTACCGGCCGGACTGTGGTGAATCACTCTTCGGTGGTGAGTTTCGGACCGGGCTTCCAGGTGTTGCCTTCGAGGACAACGAGGTCGTAGCGTTCGAGCACCTGAAGCGTATCGACGACCGCCTGAGCGTCGAAGGAGACGGCCATATCCTCGGGCAGCTGCTGGGCAATTGCACTGCGTGTCCCACCGTCCATCCGAACCACCGTATCAAGCAACTGTTCGAGGTCGTCGAGTAGCGAGACGAGCGACGTCGACCCCTCGTCTTCTGTCGCCAGTTTCGACATGACTTCGTCGTAATTCCCCGATATCTCCATCGATACTGACACGGTCTCGTCTTCGATGTCTTCTTCGTCTCCCATAGGGACAAATATATGCACACTTGTAGAAATACGTTTCCATATTTGTTACAACAGACGCATCTACCGGCTGTTTCACTGCAAAAGCGAGTTGTATGGGTGTTATTGTCTCTCCAATATGTGTAGCTATAACCACGTTCGGGAGCACTTTTTTGGTCTAATATAGGACCAAGACCGCCCATTCAGCAGTCGATATCCCTATCTAACCCTCAGTTATCGGAATAATTGAATACATATCGAATATTTAGATCTATACCTCTGACCAAATCTGTTACCGTGGTCTCGGTAATATCACACCACCAAAGACGCACTGCCCTGTTGTGATCGTTCGGATAGGTCGAACGATATCGAAAGCGCCTGCGTCGTAGCGTAAGCCTGGCCCGGTGGCAGTCAACTAGTCCACGTCAACTGGTAACCCTGCCGCCGGACCGGTGTATCCGCTCCCACGGGCGACACACGCTCGGGCAGTCTGCCCTCGCTTGTCCTACTAGATAACAAAAGTACGGTTATTATTCCACTGTACTGAGAAGTCCCTGTTTCTCCCGCTGGACCGGGCTATCGGCGAGCCACAGTGCCGTGGAACACTGTCAGTTTCAGTATACGGAACAAGCAACACATCGATTGTGTTTGCTCCCGGTGCGCTCTGCGTTTGCCGGCAATGAACCGTCATCATAAGAGACCGCGGCAAGCGCGTACAGCTATATATGCGCCCATTTTGCGGGGCGGTGTAGTCCGATGGCTGGCCACCCGTTGCTTTCACTGTATTCGGCATCTGTTCGAGAATACGAACCGCCGACAGCGAAGTGCGACTGCACGAGTGGCAGTCGACGACGGACGTAGTGTTAACACGTCCGAGGATTCGGTTCGCCAGCGCTCGCTCAGTGGATGCCGACGTACGCCTCCGTGATGTAGTCGTTGTTCTGGAACTCCGCGGCGGAGCCACTGAGCTCGACCCGGCCGGATTCCAGCAGTGAGAGCCGGTGGGCGTGGCGCAGTGCGAACGTGGCGTTTTGCTCGACGAGCAGGAGCGTCTGACCCTGACCGTTCAGCGTCTCGATGGCCTCGCTGATGTCGTCGATGATGACAGGAGCCAGTCCGAGCGTCGGTTCATCGAGGACGAGTAGCTCCGGGTCGCCCATCAGCGCACGTCCGACGGCCAGCATCTGCTGTTCGCCGCCGCTCATGGTCTGGGTCTCCTGGTCCCGGCGGTCGTCGAGCCGCGGGAACAGGTCGTACACCATGTCCAGGTCAGCCCGGACGGCATCGCGGTCCTCGCGGAACTGCGCACCCATGAGCAGGTTCTCGTGCACCGAGAAGAACGGGAACAGGTCGCGGTCCTCGGTGCAGTAGACGAGGCCGTCGTTGACCAACTGCTGGGGGTCGAGGTCGGCCACGTCTCGCCCGGTGAACCGAATCGTCCCGTCGTAGTCGAGGAAGCCGGCGACGGCGTCCAACAGGGTCGTCTTCCCCGCGCCGTTGGGGCCGACGATGCCGCCGATTTCCCCGCGCTCGACGGTCAGCGAAACGCCGTCAAGCGCCTGTGACTTGCCGTAGTACACGTCGAGGTCTTCGACTTCGAGCAGCGGGTCGCTCATTGGACCGCGTTCACCTCCCCGGCAAGGTAGGCGTCCTGAACCCGTTCGTCACCGACGATGTCGGCCGGGTCACCCGACGCGAGCTTCTGGCCGTTGTGCAACACGACGACCCGGTCGACGAGGTCCATCAGGCCGCGCATGTTGTGGTCGACGACGACCATGGTGATGCCCTGCTCGCGGAACGACTCGAACTGCTCTGAAAGCTGCCGGACCTCCGTCTGGTTCAAGCCGGCGAAGGGCTCGTCGAGCAAGAGGAGGTCCGGCTCCGTCGCCAGTGCCTTCGCGATTTCGAGGCGGCGAACGTCGGCGTGGGGCAGGGACCCGGGGTCGTCGTCGAGGGCGTCCTCGATGTCGACCTGGGCGGCGTAGCTCGCGATTGCCTCGTCGCTCGCGCCGCCGTCGAACGAGCGGACGCTGTTGGGGAAGGTGAACAGCTCGATGTTCTCTCGGACGGTCATCGACCCGATTGGATTGGACTCCTGAGAGACGCGCGACAGTCCACGGTTGACAATCTGGTGTGTCTTGTCGTCCGTAATATCTGTGCCGCCGAAGCGCACCGTTCCGCTGGTCACCGCGTAGATGCTCATGATGCAGTTGAACACGGTCGTCTTGCCGGAGCCGTTGGGGCCGATGAGGCCGAGTATCTCGCCGCTCTCGACGCCAAAGGAGAGGTCGTCGACGGCGACGAGGCCGCCGAACTGCTTGGTCAACCCGTCGACCGACAGCAGCGTCACCGTCGGTCACCTCCCAGCGCGCCGAGTGCACGCCAGAGGAGACGGAACAGTCCGTCCCGGGCGAACACCAGCACGAGGAGAACGAGCAGCCAGAGGGCGAGCCAGCGCAGTTCCTCGCCGAGGCCGACGAGGAACACGTCCCGGAGTCCGACGAACAGGAACGCGCCGCCGAGCGGTCCCAGAATCGAGCTCATGCCGCCGATGACTGCCATCGCTATCATTTGGATGCTGTTGTCCACGATGACGAACGTCTGTGGGTCGACGCCCGCGTTGACGTGGGCGAGCAGGACCCCGCCGATACCCATCGGGACGGCGCTCAGCACGAACGACCAGAGCTTGAACTTCGTCGGGTCCAACCCGGCCGCGGAGACGGCATCCTCGTTCTCGCGGATGGCGACTAGCACGGTCCCCACATCGGAGCGCCCGACGTAGGTCAGCGTGGCCGCAACCGCGAGCATCGGCACCACGACCATGTAGTACTGCAGCGTCAGGTCGTAGGTGAACACGTCGACGCGGATGCCCCGCAGGCCGTTCGTCCAGTGGCTCAGGGCCTTTGTCAGCCGGTAGAACAGCAGGACGGTGACGAAGGTGACGAGCGAGAAATACGGGCCACGGAGACGGAGCGAGGGGACGGCGATGGCCAGACCCAGCACCGTCGTCGCGAGTATCGACAGCGGGACTGTGACAAACAGCGATAGCTCCGGATTCAGATGGAGCACCAGCAAGCCGGTGGTGTAGCCGGCCGCCCCCGACAGCGCCGAGTGGCCGAAGCTGATGTAGCCGGTGTAACCGCTCTGGATGTCCCAGCCCATCGCGAAGACGGCCCAGACCGCGCCAAGCGTGAGCGGTCTGAGGTAGTCCTGGCCCCACAGCGGCGCGGTGACGAGACCGCCAAAAGCTACCAGCAACAGCAACAACTGCAGGCCGGTAATTTCGCCGAAGCGTTTGCCGAGTGTCCGGTTGTACCGCTCGGCGACCGGCCAGAGCAGCCGCTCCGCTGGCTGGCCGACCGCTCCGATGACGCCGGCTCCCTGCGGGAGGACGCTGTCTCTCAGGACCGATTCGGCGCGGCCAACGAGCCGGCCGATACCTCGGCCGGTCTGCTCTCGGTCACTCATGGACGAACTCCGTGCCGTACAGGCCCTGTGGCAGCACCAGCAGGACGACCACGAGGACCACCAGCGACATGATGCCGCGGACGCTCTGTCCGAGGAACTGTCCGGTCGCCGTCTGCAGGTAGCCGACGATGTAGGCCGCGGCGACCGACCCCTTGATGGAGCCGATGCCGCCCACGACGACGATGATGAACGCGAGCGCGAGCGGTTCCAGCCACATCGTCGGTTCGGCCGCCCCGATGCCACCTAAGAACACGCCGGCGATGCCAGCCAGGCCGCCCGCGACCAGCCACGTACGGGCACGCACGCCCGACACGTCGACGCCGGTGAGCATGGCTCCGCGCTCGCTCATCGAGGTGGCGCGTATCGACCGCCCGCTGTCGGTCTTGGTGACGTAGTACCAGAGCAGCCCCATCGCGACCCACGAGACGACAAAGGCCGCGAGTTCGACGTACAGGATTCGGGTCCCGAGCGCCTGGACCTGCAGCACGCCCGGCACCACGCTGTACTGGTAGGGTTGCGCGTGGAACACGAGCGTGACGAGTTCGGTGAAGGCGATGGCGACCACGATGGTCGCGAGGAACGTGATGACGACGTTCTCCTCGATGGTCCGAACTAACACGACGTAGAGGCCGTAGGAGATGAGGCCGACGACGACGATAGTGAGCGGGAACGCGACTATCGGAGGCAGCGTCACGCTCGCGAGGATGCTGTCCGAGACGAGACTCAGGTAGGTGTACGCGCCGGCCATTATCAGCGCACCGTGGGCGAGGTTCAACACGCCGCCGACGCCAAACACCATGGTGAAGCCGATAGCGATCAGGGCGTAGACGGCGCTGATGAGCGCGCCGTCGACGATGACGCTGGCAATGTCGCCCAGCATCGTTCACCCCATCCACGGCGGCGCGGCGTGTTCGGCTGTCTGCAAGCCCTCCGGGTAGACACATTCGAGCGAGCCGTCTTCGCGCCACTGGGTAAGCGGGTAGTTCGTGATGACGCCGTCACCGTCTCGCTCCTCTCGCAGGTCGTGAGCGTACGTCTCGTCGGCCCCGTAGAACTGGATTTGCCCGGCCACACCGGTGAAGTCAGTCTGGAGCAGCGCGTCGACAATTGTATCGAGGTTGTTCTCCTGGTCGACGGTACCGGCGCGCTCGGCAGCGTTCTTGAAGACGTGTATCGCGTCGTAGGTGACAAAGCCCATGTACATCGGCTTGCTCGGCGGGTCATCGGCGTCGCCGTACGCCTCCATGTACGCCTCCGTGAACGGGACCGTCTTCGACGTGATGTCGGTGACACCCGCCGCGCCGGACTGTGTCGTCGTCTCGTAGGCCGCCGCGCCTTCGGTGAGCTGGTAGTACGCCGGCAGCATCGACGCGACGTGCACTCCCTCGATGCCGAACTCGTACTCGCCCTGTGCCCAGCGGGCCGCCATCGGCCCGCCGTTGATGTGTGCGAAGAAGCGGAACATCGCGTCCGCACCCGCCGCGTCCACATCGTCAAGCACCGACCCGAAAGAGGTAGTATCCGTTGCCAGCCCGTTCACCATCGGCACGTCCAAGTCCGCCTCCTTCAGCAGGTCGACCAGCCGGTTCCGGAACACCGTCGTCCACTCGGCGTCGTCGGCGACGACAGCGAACGTGTTCCATCCGTGGCGGTCCGAGAGGTGGCCGGCGTACTGGCTGATGACCTCCGCCTGGAAGTGGGAGTTCACCGGCCCGACCCGGAACGTGTTCTTGTAGCGCTCGTAGTCGGACGCGACGAACTCCGTGACGGTACTCGGCGCGGCGGAGCCGGTGACCAGAAACGGCGTATTGAACTCCGACACGAGGTCCATGATAGACTGGGTCACCTCGCTGGAGAACGTGCCGACGATGGCGTCGACTTCCTCCTGTCGGACCAACTCGCCTGCGACGGTGCGCGCCTCGGACGGCGACGCCCGCGTGTCCTTCGTAACGAGTTCGACGGTCTGGTCGGCGATACCACCGTCGTCGTTGATTTCGGCGACCGCCATCTCCGCCGACCGCTTCGAGCCAACGCCGAGCGGGTTGTTCAGCGGTGCAAGGTGGCCGATGGTGACCGTCTCGGCGATGCCACCACCTCCATCGGGGTTCTCCCCACCACCGCCGCCATCACCGCTGCAGCCGGCGAACAGTCCGAGCGCCGTGCTCGCCCCGGCCGCTCTGATGAATGACCGCCGACCGATGCTGTTGGTATATGCTGTGCTACTGTCGCTGGGTGTGCTCGTTGGGTCTGCCATGGTTTACCCTCGGTGGGTGGTACCACGTTCCAAACCATACACATTAAAGATGCGGGAGGATTCGACCAAATCTATATCTGGGTGGCCGTCACACATCGAATATGGCGTTTAGCTTGACGGCCGAGCAGACGGCAGTCCGAGAAGCGGTGCGTGAATTCGGCGAAAACGAGATCGAGCCGCTCGGAAAGGAATGCGACAGGGAGAAGCGCTACCCGGCGGAACTGATGGAGCAGGCGGCACAGTACGACCTCATCGCGCCGGAAGTCCCCGAGAAGTACGGCGGCGCGGGGATGGACAGCCTCACTGGCGTCGTCGTCACCGAGGAACTCTGGCGGGCCGACCCGGGTATCGGGAGCGCCATCGGCTCCCGTGGCTTCGGGTCGAGCATGATTCAGAAGTACGGCGACGAGTGGATGAAAGAGGAGTGGCTGCCGAAAATCACCAGCGGCGAGTCGGCGTGTGCCAGCGCCATCAGCGAACCCGCCCACGGCTCGAACGTGGCCGGCATCGAGACCTACGCCGAACGCGACAGCGACGGCTGGGTGCTTAACGGTAACAAGATGTGGATTACGAACGGCACCGTCGCTGACGTGATGGTCGTGATGGCCAAGACCGACCCCGACGCCGGCCACGAGGGCATCAGCGCGTTCCTCGTGCCGACGGATACCGACGGCCTGCAGGCCGAGAAAATCGACAACAAGCTCGGCATCCGCGCGTCGGACCTGGCCGAAATCATCGTCGACGACGTTCGCGTCCCCGAGGAGAACCTCGTCGGCGAGGAGGGCGCTGGCTTCTACCAGCTGATGGACTTCTTCGCGAGCGGGCGAGCGAATGTCGCCGCACAGGCTGTCGGCACCGCTCAGGCCGCCATCGACGACTCAGTTCAGTACGCGAACGAGCGCGAGCAGTTCGGCCAGCCGATCAGTGAGTTTCAGGCCATCGAACACAAGATCGCTGAGATGGCGACCAACGTCGAGGCCGCGCGGTCGCTCACCTACCGCGCTGCCAGCGCCATCGACGAGGACAACCTCGACGTTGCGACGAAGTGGGCCAGCATGGCGAAGCTCTTCGCCAGCGAGCACGCCGTCGACGTGGCCGACGAGGCGATTCAGGTCCATGGCGGTGCGGGCTACGTCACCGACCACAACGTCGAGCGGTACTACCGCGACGCCCGAATCACCAAAATCTACGAGGGGACCAGCGAGATTCAGAAGAACATCATCGCCGACCGCGTGCTGTAAGACTGCACCGAGGCTGGGAGACCGCACAGTCTACCGCCGGAGCGTCAGGAACTCGGCCGAGAAGACGGCTTCGTCGGCCTGATTCAGCGCGGTGACTTCGGTCCGGACGACGCCCGTCGCAACCGGGTGGTCTCGCCGCTCCTTGTCGACGATCTCGGCCTCGACGTGAACCGTATCCCCCAGAAACACCGGCTTGACGAACCGGAGGCGGTCGAGCCCGTAGAACGCGACCATGTGCCGCTTTTCGGCCTCGTCGCGGGCCTGCCACAGCAGTCCGGTGACGACTGAAAACACCAGTGCGCCGTGGGCGATACGCTCACCGTACCCCGAGTCGGCCATCCGCTCTGCGTTCGTGTGGAGGTGATTGAAGTCCCCGCTGACACCGGCGAAGTTGACCACGTCGGCCTCGGTGATGGTTCGCCCCGACGTGGTGAATCCCTCGCCAACCTCGACGGTTTCGAACTCACCGGCCATCGTACCGTCCCTCGCAAGCGACTGCGGAACGACGCTTCGGTTTCTGGTCTGGTCGCCACTGCCGCGTCCGCATCTGCCGGTTCCGGGACTGCGGTCTGCTACTGTTGCTGGACATACACGTCGTCACCGTGTCCCGCGCCGGTGTTAATGGTACCGGGGTTCTCCGGTCGTTCTCACCACCACCGCAAAGATACGAAGCACCTCAGCCTGTTCTGGCTGTTCAACTATATTCAACGGAATCCCGCAGAGGGGGCTCAGGACGTAGCTTTATTGGGGATGCCCGAGATGTCAGAAGCGATGTCAAAGCCACACACGGAGCGGTTTAGCCTGAAGGGTCAGCGGGCGATTATCACGGGCGCATCGAGCGGCATCGGCCGAGCAATCGCGGAGGAGTTCGCTGCCGACGGGGCCGACGTGGTTGTCTGCTCGCGCGAGCAGGACAACGTCGGCCCCGTCGCCGACGAGATCAACGACAGCGACCGGCCCGGCGAGGCGGTCGCTATCGAATGCGACGTGACAGACCGCGAGGCCGTCGAGGCGCTGGTGGAGGCGACCGTCGACGAGTTCGGCGGGCTGGACGTGCTCGTGAACAACGCCGGCGCGAGCTTCATGGCCGGGTTCGACGACATCAGCGAGAACGGCTGGAAGACCATCGTCGACATCAACCTCCACGGGACCTACCACTGCACGCAGGCGGCCGGCGACGCGCTGGCCGACGGCGACGGCGGGGCGGTCATCAATCTCTCCAGCGTCGCCGGCGAACAGGGCGCGCCGTACATGAGCACTACGGGGCCGCCAAGGCCGGCGTCAGCAACCTCACGTCGACGCTGTCGGCGGAGTGGGCTGACCGCGATATCCGGATCAACTGCATCGCACCGGGCTTCGTCGCCACGCCGGGCGTCGAGTCACAGATGGGCGTCAGCGCCGACAACATCGACCGCGAGGCCGTCGAGCGCCGCATCGGCCTCTCCGAGGAAATCGCCGACATCGCGCGGTTCCTCGCCAGCCCGGCGTCGTCGTACATCGTCGGCCAGACCATCACCGCCGCCGGCGTCCCGCGGCTCGAAGAGACGCCCGACATCTGAGCGCCGGGACCAGTACCGACGGCTGGGACCGCGGTGTCACTCCCCGTCCGAGATTCCGAGCCAGTCCGGTAATTCCCGGAGGTCGTCGAGCGCGATATCCACGGCGGGTCCGTCCTCAGCCCCGTAGGCGGCCGTCCACAGTCCGGCCTCCGTCCCGCCGTCCATGTCGTGCTCGTAGCGGTCACCGATCATCACGGCCTGTGCCGGTTCGACCCCGGCCTTTGTCAGTGCCGTTTCGAACATCGCCGGGTCGGGCTTGGTCCGACCGACGGCCTCCGAGGCGGTGTACGAATCCATCGCGTCCCAGACCCCGAAGGTCCGCAACAGTTGTTCGCCCTCGGCGTCGTCCACGTCGCTGATGACGCCCTGATGCAGCGGCGCGTCCGCCAGCGTCTCGATGGCCGCGACGGCATCGGGGTTGGGTTCGGCCCGTTCGTCGCGGATTCTCCGGAACAGCGATTCCCACTCGGTTTCCTCGGGGCTGACTGTCAGAATCTCGTCGACTGCCAGCCGGTAGCCCTCGCGGGCCGGCCGGAACGCCGTCCCGTCGCGCTCGCCGAAGTACGTTCCGAGGACCGACCGCCACTGTTCGAGGGACGCGTCGGCAGCAGCAGTCGCCGGGTACTCCGCACACAGGCGCTCGACAAACTCGCGGTGGGCCGCCCGGACGGACTCCATCCGAAGGATGACGCCCCCGATGTCCCAGAAGACGGCCTCGACGTCTGGACTCTCGCTCACGGCAGCGGCTTGGACTGGCCCGGGTATGAAACTACCGCCGACGCTCGGTGTCGTGGTGGGGACGCCGTGATGACGTACCGGAACACGATTCCGGCAAATAAACGGCCGACCACGCGTTCGCTGTGCTCCAACACTTATGCTGTCGACGTACGAGAACGAAAGTGTGCCATGATATCGTTCACCGATTCCGAGGCCGCGACTGAACTCGCCGAGCGCGCCAGAGCGTTGATGGACGAGGTCGTCATTCCGCGGGAGCGCGAACTCGCAGGCGGGACCGCGATCTCGGACGCGACGGTTCGGGACCTCCGCGCGGCCGCGCGAGAGTACGACGTGTACGCCCCCCAAATCCCCGAGGAACACGGTGGTATGGGCTATGACTTCCGGGACGTGTTGCCGACGTTCGAGGAAGCGGGTCGAAGCCTCCTCGGCCCGATTGCGATGCGGGTGGACGCGCCCGACGAGGGGAACATGCACCTGCTGGAGATGCAAGGGACGGACCTCCAGAAATCGGAGTACCTCGACCCGCTCGTCGAGGGCGAGATACAGTCCGGCTTCGCGATGACGGAGCCGATGCAGGGCGCGGGCTCTGACCCGAAGATGATACGCACCACGGCGCAGAAGGATGGCGACGAGTGGGTCATCGACGGCCACAAGTGGTGGACGACCGGTGGCGTCGACGCCGACATCCTGCTCGTCTTTGCCCGGACGGACGAGGACGTGCACCCGTATGAAGGGTGTTCAGTGTTCATCGTCCCGGCCGACGCCGACGGCGTGGACATCGTTCGGAACGTCCCGCACATGGGCAGCCAGGGCGACCCGAAGGGCCACGCCGAAATCGAGTTCAACGGCGTTCGCGTCCCCGAGGAGCACCTGCTGGGCGAGGAAGGCAACGGCTTCCAGCACGTCCAGCAACGCCTCGGCCCGGCGCGACTCACCCACTGTATGCGCTTCTCGGGGATGGCCGAGCGGGCGCTGTCCATCGCCAAGGCCTACACCACCGAACGGCAGGCCTTCGGCGACTCCGTGGCCGACAAACAGCACGTCCGCTTTGAAATCGCCGAACAGGAGACACAGATTCAGGCCGCGCGGGCGCTGGTCCGGGCCGCCGCGGACGCCATCTCCGCCGGGCAGGAGGCCCGCGTCGAGGTGTCGATGAGCAAAGTGTTCGCCGCCCGGGCGACACAGGACGCCATCGACACCGCGGTCCAGTTCTGTGGCGGCAACGGCATCGGCCGGGACCTCCCGCTGGCGGACTTCTACGAACTGGTCAGGACGTTCCGCATCGTCGACGGGGCCGACGAGGTTCACCTGCGTACCATCGCCCGCGAGGCGTTCGAGGACGTGGACAGCGAGGAACTGGAGCCAGTCCGTCGCTACCGGGAGTAGAACGCGGGCCGCCAGCGGAACGGGTCGCTATTGCCCCTCGAACTCCGGTTCGCGGTCGGCCGCAAAGGCCGCCGTTCCTTCCGCTACGTCGTCGGTCGTCAGCAGGAGCGCGAAGGCCTGGCTCTCCATTTCGAGGCCGGCGTCGAGGCTCTCGTCGGCCCCCTCGTTCATCACGCGCTTGGCTTTGCGGAGGGCAATCGGCGGCCCGGAGACGAGGTCCTCGACGAACTCCCCAACCACGCTGTCGAACTCGTCGGCGTCGACGGCCCGGTTGATGAGCCCCCAGTCGGCCGCCCGCTCGGCGGAGACGTGCTCGCCGCGGAAGACTAGTTCCTTCGCTCGGGCGTCGGTCAACATCCGAATCGCGCGCTGGGTCCCGCCGCCCCCGGGCAGCAGGCCGAGCGTGATTTCGGGGAAGCCGAACTCCGAGTCGGTCGTCGCCAGCCGGAGGTCACAGGCGAGGGCAAGCTCCAGGCCCGCCCCGAGACAGTAGCCGTCGATGCGCGCCAACGTCGGCCGCGGGTACTCGGCGACGGTCGTGAACACTTCCGTCGGTTCCGAAGTCTGTGCGGGGTCACGGTCCGCGAAGCCGGAGATGTCGGCCCCGGCGGAGAAGGCGCGGTCGCCGGCCCCTTCGAACACGACGGCTCGGACTTCGTCATCATCGACCGACGAGAGCAGGTCGACGACCTCGTCGGCGAGCGTTTCGCTGATGGCGTTCATCCGCGATGGCCGGTCGAGTTCCACTTCCAGCAGGCCATCGTCGTCGAGTTCCCAGTTGATGGTGTGGTAGTCACCCGGGCCGTCGCCGGTGTCGTTCTCGTGGAAGCCCCGGCCCGCTTCCGTGCCGGTATGGCCGGCCTCGACGAGTTCGACGAGGTAGTCGGCCGGCTCGTAGCGGTCGTCGCCGTGTTCGTCGTGGAGCGTCCGGAGCTTGTCGAGGACGGTGTCGAGACCGATGTCGTCGGCCCGTCGGCAGGTCCCTTCGGGGAAGCCCGCGCCGAGTTGCATCCCCGTGTCGATGGCTTCCGGCGTCGCCACGTCGTCGCCGACGAGCTTCGCGGCCTCGTTTGCCATCACCGACTCGACGCGGAGATGGTCAAAGCCGTCGGCGTCCTCTGGACCGTAGTCCGGCCCGTCGCCGTCGTCGTATTCGTAGTACCCTTCGCCGGTCTTGCGGCCGAGGGTCTCGTTCTCGACCTTCTCTTCCATGAGTGGCGGAATCGGCGTCCCGGCCTCCTTCCGGACGTGGTAACCGATGTCGATGCCGGTCAGGTCGCCGAGTTCGAACGGCCCCATCGGGTAGCCCCGCTCGTGGACCATCGCGGCGTCGGCCTGGCGGATGGTCGCCTCGCCCGCCGAGACCATCCAGGCCGGCTCGCTCATGAACGGCCCGAGGACGGAGTTGACGACGAACCCGCGCACGTCCTTGCGGACGTAAATCGGCGTCTTGCCGATGGACTCGACGAATTCGTAGCCGGCCTCAGCCGTCTCGTCGGTCGTCGCCTCGCCGTAGATGACCTCGACGAGGTCCATCTTCACCGGCGGATTGAAGAAGTGCAGACCCAGCACCGATTCCGGCCGCTCCGTCGCCGCGGCGATTTTCGTAATTGAGAGCGAGGAGCTGTTGGTCGCCAGCAGGGCGTCCTCCGGCGCGGCGGCGTCGACGGACTCGAAGATGTCCTGCTTCACCGAGAGCTGTTCCGGCCCGGCCTCAATGACCAGGTCCGCGTCGCTGACCGCCGCCTCCAGATCGGTCGTCGTCGCGACCCGCGCCGCCACGTCGTCGGGGTCCTCGTCGAGTCGCCCCTTCTCGGCGAGCTTTTCGAGCGACCACTCGATTTCGTCGTAGCCGTCTTCGACGATGTCTGCATCGATGTCACGCAACACGACGTCGTAGCCGGCGATAGCCGTGACCTCGGCGATACCGTGACCCATTGTTCCCGCACCGAGCACTGCAACTGTCGCTATCTCTGTCTGCTCTGCTCGCATACGCGTAGTGTCTACTGCAACACATATCAATCATCCCCCTAGCAGCAATCGTGGCTGGTGGTGTTGGTCACGGTGTCATCAGCCAGTCGGGGCTTTCTGGCTGTTTCAATCCACTTCAGGAAAACCGTCTACTTGCCCGGCAGATAATCTCAATCGTCTATCTTCGTTTTCAGAGCGGTTCGTCGCCCTCGATAATCCGAATCGCGCGGTCGGCCAGCGCCGGGACGCGGTTCTCCATCAGGGGATAGAACGGGTCGTCGGCGTTGCCTTCCAGATAGCGGCGGTAGAACATCTCGCCGAGGGCGGCGAGCTTGTACACGGCGAGCGTGCGGTAGAACCGCTCGTGTTCGAAAGTAAGGCCCGTCTGGGCTTCCCAGCGGTCGACCAGGTCTTGCCGGGTCAGATACCCCGGCGCTTCGATGAACTCCATCGCGAGGTCGGGAATCTCCGGCTTCGGGTCCTTGGCGTCGCGCCAGTACGAGAGCAGCCAGCCGAGGTCGGCCCGTGGGTCGCCCAGTGTCGCCATCTCCCAGTCGAAGACAGCGGCGAGTTCGGGGTCAGCACCGGGGCCGAACATCACGTTGTCGAGTTTGTAATCGCCGTGAACCAGTGTCTCCGGATGGTCGTCGGGGCACTCGTCCTGTAACCACGAGCCAACCCGCTCCAGTTCAGGGATGGTTCGGGATTCGGCCGTCCGCTCGAACGCCCACGCCAGTTGTTTCCCCCAGCGCGTGACCTGGCGCTTCGCATACCCTCTTGCACGGCCGAGGTCGGACAGGCCGACGGATTCGGGGTCTACTTCGTGGATGGCCGCGAGGGTGTCCACCAGTTCGGTGCCGACGGCCTCTCGGGCATCGTCGTTCGTGAAGCGCTCCGGTTCTTCGTCTCGGATGACGGTCCCCTCGACGCGGGCCATGACGTAGAAATCGCTGCCGATGACCGTCTGGTCGTCACAGGCCGTCACCGTCGGTGGGACCGGCACGGCTGTGTCCTGTAGCGCGTCGATGACGCGATACTCCCGTAATACGTCGTGGGCCGTCTCGGCGGTCTGGCCCGGCGGGGGTCGCCTGACAACCAGTTCCCGGTCGCCCCAGGTGACAAACAGCGTCTCGTTGGAGTGGCCCTGTTCGTGGCGCGCAACGTCGAACGTCTCGGCCGGGCCTATCTCCCTCGCAAGGAACTCTTCGAGCGCACTTTCGTCGACCAGCCGCTGGTAGTAGTCGGTGCTGCGTTCAGTCATGGTCGTCGTTTCGCGTCCATCTCATGAAAAACTGCGGGTCGTGTCATCGTCCGACGAACTCCGGCCGGCGGTCGGTCAGGAACGCCTCGACACCCTCCTCGTGGTCGGCGGTCTCGAAGACGATGCCCTGAGCCGTCGCCTCATCGCGCTGGGCGCGGTCGAAGGACTTCTCCAGCCCGTCCTGAAGCAGTCGCTTCGAGTGCCGGAGGGCGACGGTCGGCCCATCGGCGATGCGGCTGACAGTCGCCGCGACTTCGGACTCGAACGACTCGGCGTCGTAGACGTGGTTGAACAGGCCCAGTTCTGCGGCTCGCTCGGCATCCAGTATCTCGCCAGTGAATACGAGTTCCTTTGCGACGTTCGTCCCGACAATGCGGGGAAGCAGATACGATGTGCCGGCATCGACGCTGAGGCCGACCTGCCGGAACACGAAGCCGATGCTGGCCGACTCGCTCGCCAGTTGGATGTCACAGGCGATAGCGAGGTTCGCGCCGGCCCCGACGGCCGACCCGTCGACCTTTGCGACGGTCGGGACCGGCAGTGCGACGACCCTGGCGATGGTGTCGCGGGTCCGACGAGCCAGTTCGCTGACGGCGTCGTCGGTCGGGTCGTCGTTCGTGAGCCGCTCGCTCATTCCCTCGATGTCGCCGCCGGCCGAGAACGACTCGCCGGTGCCCTCGATGACGACACACCGAACATCGGACGCAGTCTCGATGGTATCGAGGTGGCGCTCCAAGGCGTCGTACACGGGCTGTGTGAGTGCGTTCCGCGTTTCCGGTTCGTTCAGCGTCAGCGTGGCGATGCCGTCGGTGATGGAGAGCAGTACGGACTCGCTCACTGGATATCACTCCGTTGTCGCTGCATGGGGTCGCTTCACATGGTTCCGGTATAAATTTACCGCTGGTTCACAGTTTCAGACAGCGCTGGCCACGAACTGTGGGTGGCACGTCGAGGGTTACCACAGCGAGCAGGGCTAGTTTTAACATATCGGTGTGTGTTGACACGGAGTATGCCAGGTGGTGCACCACTCAACCTCCGGTCATTCCTGTGGCGTGGCGAAAACGTGTTCCCCGACAGCGAGATCGTCTCGCGGACACACCAGGGGATTCACCGATACACAATAGCGGAGTACGCCGAGCGCGTGCGGAAACTGGCCTCAGCGCTCGAACAGGCGGGCATCGAACGCGGCGACAGAGTCGGGACCTTCGCCTGGAACAACCACTGGCATCAGGAGGCCTACTACGGCGTCGCCTGCATGGGTGCGCAGGTACACATGATTAACCTCCTCCTCCCCGACGAGCACATCCAGCACATCGTGGCCGACGCCGAGGACGAGATCCTCATCGTCGACCCCGTCATGCTGGAGAAGCTCGAAGCGGCGTACGACGAGGAGGCGTTCGCCTCCGTCGAGCAGTACATCGTGATGGGAGAGCAGGTACCGGAGACGTCGCTGGGGCCAGTCGTCGACTACGAATCGTTCATCGCCGACGGCGACCCGGACTACTCCTTCCCGCAACTGCCCGAGGACCAGCCCGCGGGGATGTGCTACACGTCCGGGACAACAGGCAAGCCCAAAGGCGTCGAGTACACCCAGAAGATGTACTGGACACAGGTCATGTCGCTGATGACCAGCGAGGTCGGCATCAAGACCGACGACGTGGAACTGACGTACGTTCCGATGTTCCACGTCAGCGGCTGGTGTCGCCCGTTCACGACTATCGCCGCCGGAGCCAAGACGGTCCTCCCCGGGCCAAACCCGTCGGCCGAGGACCTGGCGAGGCTCATCGAGGAAGAGGACGTGACCGTCTCGGCAGCGGTCCCGACCGTCTTCATGGACCTGCTGGAGTACGCCCGCGAGAGCGACGTGGACTTCTCGTCGGTTCGGTACTTTACCAGCGGCGGGTCCGCGACGCCGCGGTCACTGATGGAGGATTACAAGCAGGAGTTCGACGTGGACCTCATCTCCGGCTACGGTATGACCGAAACGTCGCCGGTCACCCACGCCTACGAGCCAAAGCCCGGGCTGGCGGACCTTCCGGAGGAGGAGCTGTTCGACCTGCGGAGCCACTCCGCGGGGCTTCCGATTGCCGGCCTGGAGTTCAAAGTCGTCAACACCGACGGCGAGGAAGTGCCCTGGGACGGCGAGTCGCTGGGCGAACTCTGGATGCGCGGCCCGTGGGTTACACAGGAGTACTACAACGCCCCCGACGCGACCGAACAGGCTGTCACCGACGACGGCTGGTTCAAGACCGGTGACATTGTCCGGGTGAGTCCGGAGGGGTACGTCGACGTAGTCGACCGGATGGACGACCTCGTCAAGAGCGGCGGCGAGTGGATCGCCAGCGTCGAGGTCGAAAACGCCGTCATGGGTCACGACGAGGTCGTCGAAGCCGCAGTTGTCCCGGTCCCCCACGAGCGGTGGGACGAGCGCCCCGCCGCGTTCGTCGTCACACGCGACGCTGTGTCCGACGAAGCCGCGCTGCGCCAGGAGATCAAAGACCTCGTCGCCGAGTCGTACCCGTCGTGGTGGGTCCCCGACGCCATCCGTCTGGTCGATGGGATTCCCAAGGGCGCGACCGGGAAGTTCTCCAAGCAGACGCTCCGTGACGAGTACGTCGACGAGTCGGTCATCGAAACCGTCGCCGAGAACGCTCCGGCGACGTAACCCGACTGAAGCGCGGCGGGGCATTCCGGCTGTCAAAATAGTATCGGCGGCGGCCTCGGTCGCGAGCAGCTATCGCTGCCGAATCAGCCACCTCATGTCCAATGGCGGATAAGTATTTATGCTAGCCCTGCACACCTTGCGGTATGCGAGCAGCTGTCATTGAGGAGCACGGCGAACCGCTCACGATTCAGGACGTGCCCTATCCGGAGCCCCAGCCGGATCAGGTCGTCATCGAGACAGAAGCCTGCGGGGTCTGCCGGAGTGACTGGCACGCCTGGCAGGGGGACTGGGAGTGGTTCGGCATCCAGACCGGGCCCGGGCAGATTCTGGGCCACGAGCCGGCCGGCGTCGTCGCCGACGTGGGTGCAGACGTCGAACAGTTCTCCGAGGGGGACCGCGTTACGGTCCCGTTCCACCTCGGCGACGGGTCGTGCCAGTACTGCCAGCGCGGGCACGCTAATATCTGCGAGACATCGATGCCGCTCGGATTCCTCGACGCCGCACCGGGGGCGTTCGCCGAGGCGTTCCCCGTCCGCGAAGCCGATTTCAACTGCGTCACGCTGCCGGATGCCGTCGACTTCACCGAGATGGCCGGGCTCGGCTGCCGGTTCATGACGGCGTACCACGCGCTGACCGACCGGGCGGACCTCAGGCCGGGCGACGCCGTCGCGATTCACGGCTGTGGCGGCGTCGGGCTTTCGGCGGTCCACATCGCCGACGCGCTGGGGGCCGAACCGATTGCGGTCGACGTACAGGAGGGCAAACTCGACCGAGCGCGGGACCTCGGCGCGGCGGCGACAATCAACGCCGCCGAGGCGGACAACGTCCCCGGCGAGGTCCATGCAGTCACGGACGGCGGGGCCGACGTGGCAATCGACGCGCTGGGCATCGCCGAGACGTGTCGCAACGCTGTCGAGTCACTGGACAAGCAGGGCACCCACGTTCAGGTCGGCCTCACGACTGACGAGGAGGCCGGCGAAATCTCTCTCCCAGTGGATACGATGACCCTGCAGGAAATCGACTTCCACGGCTCCTACGGGATGCCGCCGGTTCGCTACGACGAGCTGTTCCGGCTCATCGACGCCGGGACGCTCGACCCGTCGAAGATTGTCGGGGAGACGCTCGCGCTCGAAGACGTGCCGGCCACCCTCTCGTCGATGGGCGAGTACGAGACGGTCGGTATCCCCGTCATCGACGAGTTCTAAGCCGGTTCGGGGCCAGCGTTGATTTCTGCGACGCCGCTGACAGAGCTACCGACAGCTCAGAGCAGCTGGTAGTCGCGCTCTTCGTGCTGGACGGAGATCCACTTGGTCTCGGTCAGTTCGTCCATGATCCACTCGCCGTTGTACCGGCCGAGGCCGGAGTTTTTCATCCCGCCGAACGGGGCGTTGGGTTCGTCCTGAATCGGGTGGTCGTTGACGTGGACCATCCCGGCGTCGATCTGGTCGGCGATGGAACGACCGTGTTCGACATCACCGCTGTAGACGCCCGCGGCGAGGCCGTACTCGGTGTCGTTGGCGAGTTCGACAGCTTCCTCGTCGGACTCGAACGGGATGACCGGAGCGACGGGGCCGAAGTGCTCGTTACAGGCCGCGGACATATCGTTGGTACACCCCGAGAGGACGGTCGGTTCGAGGAACAGGTCCTCGACCTCGCCGCCCGTTTCCAGCGTCGCGCCGGCATCGACAGTCTGTTCGATGAACGAGGTAAGCTGGTCGACCTGACTCTCGTTGATGATCGGGCCGAACTCCACGTCCTCGTCCAGCGGGTTCCCGATAGTCAGTGACTCCGCGTGTTCGACGAGCTTCTCGACGTACTCATCGTAGACATCCTCGTGGACGAGGTGGCGGTTAATCGAGATACACACCTGTCCCTGATGGCCGAACGCGCCGACAGAGCCGGCCTTGGCGGCTGCCTCGATATCGGCGTCCTCGGTGACGACGAACGGTCCGTTCCCACCGAGTTCAAGCGCCGGGAGCGCGAGCGCGTCCCCGGCCTGACTGGCCACAGACCTGCCGACTGCCGTCGACCCGGTGAACGACATCACGCGGGCGGTCGGGTGGCCGGCCATCCGGTCGCCGATGTCGGAGCCGTGGCCCGTGACGACGTTGACGACGCCGTCCGGGAGACCGGCTTCCTCGGCAATGTCGGCCAGCAGGAGCCCGCCGGTAATCGGCGTGTCCGTCGCGGGCTTGATGACGACGGTGTTCCCCAGTGCGAGCGCGGGACCGAGCGCCCGCGTCGTGAGGTGTAGCGGGAAGTTCCACGGCGAAATAATCCCGACGACGCCAGCGGGCTCGTGGACGATGTGATGGTCCTTATCTTCGTGATACATCGAATCGCGGACCTCTTCCTCCGGCGGGACCATTTCCAGTGCGCTCTGGAAGTCCGCCATGGCGAAGTTGGCCTCGGCAGTCGCTTTGGCCTGAACACTGCCCGACTCCGTCGCGAGCAGTTCGACGATCTCGTCGAGTCGTTCCTGCATTACCCCGATCATCGCCTGAACGTACTCGTTGCGTTCCTCGCGCGACAGCGCCGCCCAGTCGGACTGGGCCGCTTCGGCGGCCTGATAGGCGTCGTTGACGTCCCCCTCTGTCCCGGCGGGCACCGCCGCGATTTCCTCGCCCGTCGCGGGGTTAGTCACCGGAATCGTATCAGACGCTCCGGCGTCGCGCCACTCGCCGTCGATGTACAGTTGGCTCCACGCCGTCTGGCTATCTGGTTGTGACATTCCATGCTGTCGACAGCGCTACGGACTTTTAGCACTTTGGCAGCAGGCAAACGCTTAATTGAACCCCGGCCACAGATCCTATATGATCGATTACCTCGGTCTCGAAGGCGACCTCGGCGAGGAAGAGCGGATGGTCCGTGACACGGCCCGGGACTTCGTCGAGAACGAAGTCAAACCGGACGTCGGCCAGCACTGGATCGACGGGACGTTCCCGACGGACCTCATCACCGAGATGGGTGAACTCGGGTTCTACGCACCGAACCTCGACGGGTACGGGTTGCCTGGACTCAGCGAGACAGCCTACGGCCTCTTGTTACAGGAACTGGAGGCCGGCGACAGCGGCCTGCGCTCGATGGCCAGCGTTCAGGGTGCGCTCGTCATGTACCCGATTCACGCCTACGGCAGCGATGCCCAGAAGGAGGAGTGGTTGCCGGCGCTCGGCAGCGGCGAGCGGGTGGGCTGTTTCGGTCTGACCGAGCCCGAACACGGGTCGAACCCGTCGGCGATGGAGACGACGGCCGAGCGCGACGCCGACGGCTACGTCCTGAACGGCTCGAAGACATGGATTACGAACGCGCCCATCAGCGACCTCGCAGTGGTCTGGGCAAAAGTCACGTCCGCCGACGGCGACCCCGTGCGGGGCTTCCTCGTCGAGACTGACCGCGACGGCGTGACGACGAACAAGATCGACGAGAAGCTCTCGCTGCGCGCGTCAATTACGGGCGAGATCGGCCTGCAGAACGCCCGCGTCCCCGAGGAGAACGTTTTGCCGGGCGTCGAGGGCATGAAGGGGCCGCTGTCCTGTCTCACACAGGCCCGCTACGGCATCGCCTGGGGGACGGTGGGGGCCGCGATGGACTGTTTCGAGACCGCCCACGAGTACGCCACCGACCGCGAGCAGTTCGGCAAACCGATCGCCGGCTATCAGCTCCAGCAGGAGAAGCTCGCGGAGATGGCGACCCAGATATCGCTGGGCCAGTTGCTCGCTCACCGGCTCGCTGACCTGAAGGAACGCGGCGACCTCCGCCCGGAACAGGTGTCGATGGCCAAGCGCAACAACGCACGGATGGCCCGCGAGCAGTCACGGGTGGCCCGCGAGATGCTCGGCGGCAACGGCATCACGGCTGATTACTCCCCGATGCGGCACCTGACGAACCTCGAAACCGTCTACACCTACGAGGGGACGCACGACATCCACTCGCTCATCCTCGGACACGATCTGACCGGCATTCCGGCGTTCGAGTAGGGCGGCCGTCGAATCTCTTCCGGTATACGGAACAGCCCCGCTGACACGAAACAGTACTTCTCAATCGTACGTGAGGTCAATCTTCAGCTCGCTGGCTTTCCGTTCCAGCAGATCGGGGTACGTCGATTCGATGTCGTCCTGGCTCACCCGGCCATTCGGCCCGAAGACGCTCAACGCGCCGATGAGGTCGTCCTCGTGGTTGTACACCGGCACGCCAGCCGCCCGCAGGCCGTCCATATGTTCTGACATGTTGGTCGCATAACCCCGCTCGCGGACCTGTTCGAGTTCTTCGAACAGCGCGTCCCGGTCGGTAATCGTGTTCGCCGTCAACTCTTCGAGGGCAGTGGTTTCGACGAACTCCTCGATGCGTTCGTCGGGCCACTCCGCGAGGATGGCTTTTCCCGAGGCGAGCGCGTGCAGCGGCCGACGTTTGCCGATCATCGTGTCGCTCTGCAGGGGATTCCGGCCGCCGGCCCGATGGAGATAGACGCCCTCGAACCCCTCTTCGACCAGAAACAGTGCCCGCTCGTCGGTCTCTATCGCCAGTTCGATGACTTTCTGTTTGGCGACGATATAGCCCGGTCGCCGTATCCGCGGCGGTTCGCTGAGCTGCAGAAACCGCAGCGAGAGCCGGTATTCCCCGTCCTCCTCGACGAGATAGTCCATGTCGTGCAGCGTCTTGAGGTGCCGATACACCGTGCTCTTGGCCAGGTCCGTCTCCGCCCGAATCTCCGCAATTGTCGCGCCTCCCGCGTCCCGAATCAGCGCCAGAATCTCGAACGACGTCCGGGTCGTCGATACCTCGGACGTTCCGTTCTTGTTTTCGAGCATACGGAGTTGTGACCGCTTAGTGACATCAACGTTTCGCATAATCGACCATGATGGTCTGGCGGTTCGAATGCAGGCAGTGGCCATCCGCTGGTTGGTTTGGTAGCCGGACCTAACTTCTATTACGCGGCCGAATTCAAGACAAACCATGACACAACTCAGCGCAGACGCCATCGAACAGCTCCGGGCTCAGTTCGACCGACAACTCGAGGTCGGACTGCACCACGGCGCACAGCTGGCGGTGTACGTCGACGGGGACCTCGTCGTCGACTTCGCCGGCGGTTCCACGGGTCCCGACGGTGACGAAACGACGCCCGAGACGCGCCACGTGCTGTTCTCCTGTACGAAGCCGTTCGTCGGTGTCGGCCTGCACCAGCTCGTCGAGCAGGGCGAACTCGACTACGACGACCGAGTGGTCGAGCACTGGCCGGAATTCGCCGACGACGGCACGCAGAAAGCAGCCATCACAGTGCGGCAGGTACTCAGCCACACCGCCGGCCTCCCCTTCGGTGCGTTCGACGAACAGTACGAAAGCTGGGGCGACTGGGACGCCGTCGTCGCGGCGATGGAAGACATCGACCCCGTGTTCGAGCCCGGAACGACGCCGGCGTATCACGCCATCAACTACGGCTGGCTGGTCGGCGAACTCATCCGCCGCTGTAGCGGCCAGCCGGTCGAAGCATACGTCGCGGAGAACGTGTTCGGGCCGCTGGGAATGGACCAGACCGGTATCGGTCTGCGGGACGACGAGCCCGACGACGTGGCGACCCTGGCTGGCTACGAGGCGTTCGAACGGTGTCACGATATCGACGAGGGGCTCGAAGACCCTGCCGCGTACGCCGGGGCATACAATCAGGAAGCGATGCGCCGGACGGTGATGCCCGCGGCCAACGGCATCGGTACCGCCCGGGACATGGCCCGGTTCTACGCCTGTCTCGCCAACGGCGGGTCGCTGGACGGGACGCAACTGCTGACCGAAGCGACTGTCGACGAGGCGACCACGACTCACGCCGAAACCGAGTCCGACGGCACGCTATCGCGCCCGGCCCGCTACGGCCTTGGCGTCTGGACCGGCGGGCTGGCCGCCGATATGTTCGGGGCCGCCAGCAAAGAGCGCATGTTCGGCCACGCCGGCCTCGGGAGTTCGTTCGGCTGGGCCGACCCCGAACTGAACGTCGGGTTCGCGCTCGTCACGAACGGTATCCGCGACGAGTCCTTCGAACACGCCGCCCGCGTCGGCCAGCTTTCCGACGCCGTCCGACTGCTGTTACAGGACTGACTGCGCCGGTCTGGGGGTTGCCGTCGTAGGCATTCCTGATCGTTCGGGTCGATGTCCGTATCCCCGGTCACCATAGAGCTGGGCGACCCCGGTCTTTGTATGGCTCGGCACTGATCCTCCGATATGAACTTCCCCGACCGAGGCGACGTGGACCACCTTATCGACCCACAGCCGCTGCCGGGCTTCGCTCGCGTCCGGTACGAGCCGGAGACGGCCGCCGTCGACGACCCGTCGGCCGCGGCGCGGACCGAACTCGACCGCCTCGACTTTGACGGGCTGGAAGCGGGTGCGACTGTTGCCGTTGCCGTCGGCAGCCGTGGCATCCACCGTATCGACGACATCGTCGAGACTGTCGTTGCGGATATCCGTGATCGGGGCTTCGAGCCGGTCGTCGTCCCGGCGATGGGGAGCCACGGCGGGGCAACGCCCGAGGGCCAGCGCGAAGTGCTGGAGAGCCTGGGTATCACGGAGTCGCGCCTTGATGCCCCCATCGACGCCCGGATGGACACTGCACAGGTCGACACCGTTACTGTCGGTGACACCGAGTTTCCGGTCCACGTCTCGACGGCGGCACAGGAAGCGGATGCCGTGGTCGTCGTGAACCGGGTGAAGCCCCATACCAACTACAGCGGCCGCATCGAGAGTGGTCTGATGAAGATGACCGTCGTCGGGCTGGGCAAGCAACACGGCGCAAAGGCGTTCCACTCGACAGCCATCAAGGAGGGGTACGTGGAGACGCTGGAAGCTGCACTCCCGGTTGTTGAGTCGGCACTGCCGCTGGTCGGCGGCGTGGCGCTGGTCGAGAACTTCCACGAGGAGACGGCCCACGTCGAAGCGATTCCCGCGGGCTCGTTCACCGACCGCGAGCCAGCGTTGCTGGAGCAGGCCTACGACGAGATGGCGACGCTTCCGGTCGACGACATCGACCTGCTCGTCGTCGACGAACTCGGTAAGGACGTCTCCGGCGCGGGGATGGACACGAACGTCATCGGCCGCTACCGCGTCCTCAACGCGCCGGACCCCGACGAGCCGGCGATCAAACTGCTGTACGCTCGCGGGCTCACCGAGGCGACGAAGGGCAACGGCAACGGCATCGGCTTGGCCGATATCACCCGCCAGGCTGCGGTCGACCAGCTGGACCTGCAGAAGACGTACGCGAACGCGCTCACCAGCGGGTCAACGGCGAAGGTGAAGCTCCCCCTCGTTGCGCCGGACGATGAGTTCGCCATCCGGACGGCGCTGTCCGCGCTCGGTGGCTACGACCCCGACACCGTCCGGATCGTCTGGATACAGACCACGCAGGACCTGTCCGAACTGCACGTCTCCGAGCCGCTCGTCGAGGACCTGCCGACCGCCGCCGAGGTTACCGGCCGCGAGTCGCTCACGTTCACCGACGGCACCGCGTCGTTTACCCGGGACTGACAGTCGGGTGACGACGGTCCCCGTCATGCATCTGGAACAATTTCTAACAACTGTACATCCGTTTCTCCGACTACAACATATTATACCAGTATTACTTTGGGCATGTGATTCGATCCGAACAAGCGGTGGACCTGAATACAGGCAGAGCTGCTGATAAAACTCTATATACTGTGATATTCGAGCGCTATCATCGTACTATCTGGAGATATATCCCGATTGTAGTTGTCGAACGGTTATATCGAAGTGTTTTGCCAAATATACCTCCAAATATCCGAAAACAACATCCTATTCGGGTATGAGTCCAGACAAACAGCCCATGTTCCTATCACGCCGACCGTGAGGTCGTCGCTGTGTCTGGTAGTCGCTCGGCGACAACTTCGATAGGATGGGGCGGGAGCTCGTCGACGCCGTCGCGGTCACCCAACTGCGAGCGGCAGGACCCACCAGGGGCAACGACGCGGTCGCCGTCGCTCTCCTCGACCTTATCGAACAGCAGCCGGCCGATAGTCTTCGAGAGATCGTAGTGCTCGTCGTGGTAGCCGAAGCTCCCGGCCATGCCACAGCACGTCGAGTCCAGCGGGTCGACCTCGTAGCCGACGCGACGCATGACGCCGACGGCGTGGTGATCCTTGTTGGTCCCCTTCTGGTTGCAGTGGCCGTGATAGCTGACCGCCCCGGCGGCCCCGAGCGACCGGTCCTCGACCGGCAGCGCGTCGTCGAGCCGGAAGGTATCGAGATACTCCAGCACGCCGTAGGCGCTCTCGGCCATCCGCGAGACTTCGGGGCCGTCGAGCAGGTCGCGGTACTCGTCCTGGAACATCACGGCATCGGAGGGCTCGACGAAGACGATGTCCCACCCCTCTGTGACGCGGTCCGCCAGCCGGTCCGTGTTCGTCTCGGCTCGGTCGCGGGCCACGTCCAGCATTCCGGTGGAGTACGCCGCTCGTCCGGACGGCGCGGTGTTGTCCGGAATGGTGACGTGAACGCCTGCGGCTTCCAGCGTTTCGACGGCGGCCTTGCCGGCCGTCGGGTACGAGTAGTTCGTGTACGTATCGGGGAACAGCAGGACTTTGCGGTCGGCTTCGGCCCGCGAGACAGTCGAGCCACCGCGTGCATCGAACCAGTCTTGGAGTGTCTCTCGGCTGAAGGTGGGGAGTTCGCGCTCCGGCGCGATGCCGAACAGTTTCTGCATAACGGCCCGCGCGCCCGGAATGTCTGTCGCCCAGTTCGAAATCGGTGCCAGCGCCGACCCGAGCTTCGAGGCAGTGTCGATGTTAGCAAACAGGCGTTCCCGGAGGCTGGCCCCCTCCGCTTCGTGGTGCTGGTGTTTCAGCTCGGTCTTGAGTTTCGCCATATCGACGCCGGTCGGGCAGTCGCTCTTGCAGCCCTTGCAGCCGACACAGAGGTCGAGCACTTCCTCCTGGAAGCGGTCGGAGTGAATCTCGTCTTCATCTAGGTCGCCACTAATAGCCGACCGGAGGAGGTTCGCGCGGCCCCGTGTCGTCTGGACCTCCTCCTCCGAGGCGCGGTATGTCGGACACATCACGTCTCCGTCGGTCTGGCGGCAGGTCCCACAGCCGTTACACAGTTCGACGAGCTCCGAGAAGCCGCCTTCGTCCTCGAAGTCCAGCGTCGTCTGTGGCTCCAGAGACTGGTAGTCGGGCCCGTACCGGAGGTTCTCACGCATGTCCGCACCGACCCCTCGGTCGGCATCAGGGCCGATATCCGCCGGCCCCTCACGGTAGACGACGTTGCCCGGGTGCATCCACCACTGCGGATCGAAGGCCGTCTTGACCTGTTTGAACGCATCCCAGAGCGTCTCGCCGTACATCTTGGGCGTGAACTCCGTTCGGGCCATCCCGTCGCCGTGCTCACCGGAGAACGACCCATTGTGTTCGAGCACGAGGTCGGTCACGTCGTCGGTGATGGAGTGCATGTCTTCGATACCGGATTCCTCCTTCAGGTTGAGAATCGGGCGGATGTGGAGTGTTCCGGAGCCGGCGTGGGCGAAGTACGCGGCCGAGGTGTCGTGGTCAGCTAGCACAGCCTCGAACTTCTCGACGTACTCGGCCAGTTCGGCGGGCGGGACCGTCGCGTCCTCGATGAACGGGTACGGTTTGGGGTCGCCGTCCATGGACATCAGGAGCGGAATCGCGGCTTTGCGGAGCTTCCAGAGGTCAGCCTGGTCGCGTCGGTGTAGGCTTCCACCACGTCAAAGGCCGCTCCGTTATCGAGGAATCGTTCGTTGGTCCGCGCGATGGCCGCCTCGAAGTCATCGTGCAATTCCGAGTCGTATTCGAGCATCAACGCCGCGGCCGCTCGGTCCGGAATCGGGTCGACGTACTCGGCGTAGCCGTCGGAGCCGGCTGCGAGCCTGAACATCTCGTCGTCCATCAACTCGACCGCGCTGACATCGTAGTCAAGCGCGACCGGGACAGCCCGCATCGCATCGGGAAGCGTGTCAAAGCAGTACAGCGCCAGCGCGGTCTCCTCGGGGACGGTCACCAGCGAAAGTTCGGCTTCGACAATGACCCCGAGGGTCCCCTCGCTCCCGACAAACAGCTTCGCGAGGTTCAGCACGCGCTCGCCGTCGTCGTTTTCGTAGATAACGCGGTCGAGGTTGTAGCCAGACACCCGGCGCTTGAGGTCAGGGTAGCGGTCCTCGATTTCGTTGGCGTTCTCCTCGACGACTTCGCGGACCGTCTGATAGATGTCGGCCTCGCGGTCGTCCTTGCTCACGATATCGTCCCACTCCGGCGAGTCGATGACGACCTCCCGGGCGTGGATGAGCGAGCCGTCAGAGAGGACAGCTTTCACTGCATCGGTGTAGGCATCGGTGATGCCGTACCTGACGGAGTGTGCGCCGGTAGAGTTGTTTCCGATGCCGCCGCCGACCGAGGCGCGGTTCGACGACGCCGGGTCCGGCGCGAACTTGAGACCGTAGTTGGCCAGCGTGTCGTCTAAGTCGTCCTGCACCACACCGGGCTGGATGTGCGCCGTCTGCTCGTCCGGCCGAATATCGAGGATATCGTCCATGTGCCGGGACATGTCCAGAACGACACAGCCCGGGCCGACGGTCTGCCCGGCGAGCGACGACCCGGTCCCGCGGGGCATGATCGGGACGCCGTGGCTCGTCGCCACCTCGACGGCCGCCTGCACGTCGTCGGTATCAGTCGGATACACGACCCCTGCCGGTTCGGCACGGTAGATGCTCCCGTCCGTTGCGTACAGAATCCGGGCGTATTCGTCGAACTCAACCCCACCTGTGACGCGTGCACGGAGCGCTTCCGCTAGATCCCGATACGCGTCGACATCCGGTCGATTCAGGTCCAGTTCCTGTGCTGACCAGGTGTCCTCGACATTTTCGATCGCCATACGAGCATTCAGGAGTAATAATCATTAAAGTCTGTGGCATGCGGTCACAATTCGCTTTACGTAGCCCGTCAGCTATTTGACGCAGGGCACTGGAAGCGATGTATGGGCAATGCAAGCATCCTTCATATGTGCCTGAACGTGGCCGACGCCACAGCATCGATCGCGTTCTACGAGCAGTTCGGCTTCGAGGAGTCCTGGCAGTTCACCACGCCCGACGGCGAGACGACGAACTACTACGTGGCCGACGACAGCGGCGTCGAACTGCAACTGGCAGAAACGGACGGGGAGACGAGCTTCGAGATGGGGTCCGGCTGGGACCATCTCGCTCTCGGCGTGGACGATGTCGACGCGACGGTCGACCGCATCGATCATCACGGCGTCGTCAAAGAGCCCGGCCCACAGCCGGAGGCCGGCGCGTACACGGCCTTCGTCGCGGACCCCGACGGCCACCACGTCGAACTCATCGAACCGCTGGAAGACTGAACCACGCCCGCGGCGTTTCGAGTGACGAAATACTGAGGACGGCCGTTAGTTGCCGACAGCCGTGGCGCGTTCGACGATGTCAGTGCCGTACATCTCCGCCAGTTCCTCGTGCTGGTCCGGGCGGTGCTCGTACACGTCCTGGAACAGCGTGATGGGTGTCTGGGCGGCCTGGTAGGTCGCTTCGTCCCACATCCGGTCTTTACTGACCTCGACTTCGACGCCGTCGATGACCAGCGTCGCGGCCTGAGTCATCGCGATGGCGCCCTTGCCGGCCTCCTTCGCGGCCTCGAACTCCTCCATCGAGTCGACGATGTCGGTCATGCTGGGGATGTACGCGGTGCGGTCGAGCAGTTCCTCGGTAAGTTCGTCCTCGTCCAGTTCCAGCCGGTCACCGCCCGCCTGCAGAACATAGCCGCCGTCGCTGACCTCCTCAAGCGAGAGGTCGTCGCCGTCGTACACCTGCTTGCCGTCCTGTGCCTCGAGTTCGACCTCCTGACCGCCGGCTTCGAGGAGCCAGCTCCCGGTCTTTGGCGGGAGCGGGGCCGTGTTCGCCTCCACGACTTGCCCCGGTGTCAGCGACCAGATGCCAGTCATCCCCTTCGCGCGGTTGTCCTTCATCCGCTCGCGGTACCCCTCGACGTCGCGGATATCGTCGTAGGGGCCGTCGACGGCGATAAGGCCGGCGGCGCTGGCACCGCGGGAGGTGTTGTGGCGCAGTTCCGGCCACGGCGGGAGTTCGCCGGTAGGCGTCATCGCGCGCATATCCTTCGTGTAGTCGACCTCGCCGTCGACGAGCAGGAACATACGTTCGAGGTTGTTCGAGGGCTTGCCCATCTCCTCGCGCAGGTCGCCCATCGCCAGTTCGGCCTCGCCGCTCTCGACGATGACCGACATGGAAAGGCTCCCTTCTTCCAGCCCGTGTTCGTTCTCGATGATGGTGAAGAACTCGTCGGCCTTCTTCCAGTCGTCGATGTCGCCGACTTCCGGGATGACGAAGCCGTCGATGTGTTCGACTGCGCCGTTCTCAGGGTCCGTGATCTCCAGCATCTGCTGGAAGCCTTGGTAGCGGGTCGCCGGGGACTCGCGGTGCCAGACGACGCGCGGGTGAATCTCGCCGGGGAACTCAGCGCCCTGGTTGGCGACGACGTCGATGATGTTCTCGACACCCTCGGCGCGCATATTCGGTGCCGTCGCGTCCTCGTTATCCGGGACCCAGACATCCGGGGCCTGCAGGCCGCGGAGCTGGCCGGCGCTTCGCAGCATCTTCGCGGAATCCTCCTCACCGTCCACCGCTGTCGGCGAGGTAAAGAACGTTCTGACGAACTCGCGGTCGTAGTGTCGCGTCACACTCATAACTCATCTCAGAAAACCCAACGGAGCCGCTTAAATCTACCGTCCACCATCGACCGAATCATCAACGAGAGCGGTCGCTCCACCATCTCTCAGTAGATTCGGAAATACGAAATACCTATGCTATATTACCTTTCATTTCTTCTCCGCTCGGACGACACAACGGTCAACGGCGTACACTGGTCTGTCGGTATCTCGTGGCCGTTCGGTCGCCACATTAGGGAGCCCCCGGCGACTTCAACCGGTGGTTTCGCGCCAGTGACCCGATTTTCCGTTTCGTCTTTTCGAATACCTGTGCCGGTCGAAAAGCTCGATGACGCACACTTTGCCGTATGTGTCGCCCCGGAAGCTACCGCAGAGCGGTTGTCACAGTCGATACGGCAATTTTATTCGAGCGGCGGCAGAACTGATGACTAATGACACGGGCAAAAACGGACTCGGTCCGGGCGACGCAGACTTCGCTGGCGGTACTCTCGGGTATCAAAGACCTCGGTGGGAGTGCGACGCTGGTCGAACTCGCTGACTCGCTGGAGCCGGCCAAGAGCACGATATACAAACACCTGGTGACGCTGGAAGACGAAGGACTGGTCGTCGAACGGGACGGCGAGTACCGAATCGGGCTCCGGTGGCTGGAGTTCGGCGGCATGGCACAGCGCTATGACGGTATCTACGAAGTCGCAAAGCCCGAGGTCAGACGGATGGCCGTCGAGACCGGCGAACTGGCGAACCTGATGATCGAAGAGCAGGGCTACGGCATCTACATCCACACGACCAGCGGCGACCAGGCAGTCGCGCTTGATACGCGCCTCGGGAAGCGCATCCACCTCCACAAGACCGCCATCGGCAAAGCGCTCCTGTCGAGTTTCGATGACGAGCGGGTCGCAGAAATCATCGAAACTCGCGGGCTGCCGGCCGAGACGGACAACACTATCACAGACCGCGAGACGCTGTTCGCGGAACTGGAGACGATCCGAGAACGCGGCGTCGCCGACGACACCGAGGAGCGGGTTGACGGCACCGGGTGTGTCGGGGTTCCTATCGATACCGGCGACCGCCGCGAGGCCGCCATCAGCATCACTGCGCCCATCAACCGGTTGCAATCGCCGGGCCGCAAGGCACAACTCATCGACACGGTACAACAGGCTGCTAACGTCATTGAGGTCAATCTGGCCCACGAGTAACCACTCTGTCTATCGTCAGGTCAACCGAGTTCCGTTGCCGACAGCTGGCCGATACCGGTCGAATCTAATACTCGTACAGCTGTTATTCGACAGCCGAGTCCCCGTCCCGTGGTGGACAGGTCGGACTGCATCAGAGAAGGACACTCCGCTCCAGATGTCTCCATACAACCTCAGATTCTGACTATTGTGGCCCTGAATAGTGTCTTACAGCCTATTTTGTGGAGAGAAATTTACTAGATAAGAACAAATAGCTAAAAATAGACTTTTATAGGTGTAATATGGATACAGAAATAGAGTCAGACTGTAAATTGGCTATAAAACTCGAGTAAAGATTTTGAGCGCTGAAATGAGATGCATATCTGCCAGATCTATCTATCTATCAACACGCATCGGTGTCATTTGTCGCTACCCAGAGTCCTAAACAGAGTTGCTGGAAGACCACCGGCTGGTGTTGTGACTGGACTGTTCTTGTGAGGAGCGAACGATTATGGGTACCACAGACTCACGGCGAGGATACCGAAGTACGTTGTGAGCCCCCAGCACGCCGCAGCGACGACGATTGGTCCCAGAAGGACTGCGAACCCGCCAGCAATACCCAGAAGCGCGACAGCCGAAGCCGTCCGCACGCCGCGGCGCTCCCACAGCGACGCCACAGGTGTGTCGAGCACAAACAGCGCTTCGACACCTAGTGCGCCGATTACCCCGACAGCGACGGCGGATTCGGCCCAGAGCGTGTCGAGTGCGCCGGCCCGGCGCAGATACGCGACGAGCACCAGTCCACAGAGCAGCGCAAACCCGGCATCGCGTCGGTAGTCGGGCACAAAGGTGGTACACGCCGTAGTCAGAAAGCGGTGCTGCCGGCGGCGGGACGCTCGCGGCTACCCCAAGTACAAAGACACTGTCAATCGCAGTGAACCTATGCACCATCCTGGACCGCCGCGGTTCGTGGCGACGGGTGACGAGGTCGAACTCGCGCCCCGCGACCCGGACCCGTCGGCGACCTACACGTGGCGACTGACGCAGGCACCAAAGGAATCAACGGTATCGCTCGGCGACGACCCGGTCGAGCACCTCGTCCCCGACGCGCCGGGCAGATACGTCATCCGACTCACTGCACCCGACGGCGAACACGACCTCACCGTGCGCGCGTTTCCGGGGAGACTCCAGCCGAGTGGTACACACACGTCCGGCCGCTCTGGCGGTCACAGCGGCGTCTCCAGCGGTCGAAGTGGCTCAGGTCACAGCGGGAGCGGCGAGTACACCTCGGCAAGGGACAGCGGCGACGAAGACGGTGGCGGCGGGCAGCCCCGCCTGACGTTGCGACCGGAGATCGAGGGCGACGAAGCCGTCGTTCGAGCGGACTGCAGCCCCCACCCGGAGGGAACCGAGACGGCCGGCGACCTCACCGTCGAGTTCCTGCTGGATGACCGTGACGACATCGACGCCGACGCGGTGACCCGCGATGGAACGGCCCTCCGGATTCCGCTGGACGCGCTCCCGGACCGCGCTCGCATCCACGCCGTTGCCATCGGAGACCACGGCTACAGCGTGCCCGACGCCGTCGAGTTTAGCCGCGACGGGGGCGGCATCGAGACAGTGACGAGCGGCGACGGGGTCGCTGCCAGTCGACCGTACGACGCGCCGGCCTGGGCTGAGGACGCTGTCATCTACGAGATCTACGTCCGCACGTTCGCCGGCGAGAGCGACACCTCGCCCTTCGACGCGATCATCGACCGGCTGGACTACCTCGACTCGCTCGGCGTCGACGCCATCTGGCTCACGCCGGTGTTACAGAACGACCACGCGCCCCACGGTTACAACATCACTGACTTCTTCGAAATCGCGTCGGATCTGGGCACCCGCGCGGATTACGAGCGGTTCATTGAGGCGGCCCACGACCGCGGGTTCAAGATCCTGTTCGACCTCGTGTGTAACCACTCGGCGCGGACCCACCCCTACTTCGAGTCCGCCGTGGAAGGACCGGACGCCGACTACCGGGAGTGGTACGAGTGGCGAAGTGACACCGAACCGGAGACGTACTTCGAGTGGGAACACATCGCGAACTTCAATTTCGACCACCTGCCGGTCCGCCGGCACCTGCTCGATGCGGTCGCCCAGTGGGCCGAACTGGTCGACGGGTTCCGCTGTGATATGGCCTGGGCCGTCCCGAACGGCTTCTGGCGTGAGATCCACGATTACTGCAAGGACCGCGACAGCGAGTTCTTGCTACTGGACGAGACCATCCCGTACATCCCCGACTTTCAGGCCGGGCTGTTTGACATGCACTTCGACTCAACGACCTACGCCGCGCTCCGGCAGGTCGGGGACGGCGGCGATGCTGAAGCCGTCCTCAGTGCCATCGAGGGGCGGGCGGAGATCGGCTTCCCGGAGCACGCGTCGTTCATGCTGTACGCAGAGAACCACGACGAGACGCGCTATATTGTCGATTACGGGCGGGACGCCGCCGAGGCCGCTGCGGGCGCGCTGTTCACGCTCCCGGGCGCGCCGTTGCTGTACGCCGGGCAGGAGTTCGGCCAGCGCGGCCGGCGCGACGACCTCGCGTGGGACCACGCTGACAAGGCGCTCCAGTCGTTCGTCAGCGACCTTTCGGCAACCAGACACGACCAGCCGGCGTTGTCGGCGGATGCGGACCTCGTCCGAATCCCGTACGAGGTCCGGGACGGCCCGTCCGACCGTGTCGTCGCGTACGCACGGGCGACTGACGAGGACGCGGCCGTCGTAGTACTCAACTTCGGCAGCGAGCCGACGACGGTCAGGCTCCCGGCCGGGACTGACGATACCGACCTCGTCTCCGGGGAGCACCGTGGGGCTGCTGGTGACGGAGGCGCGACCGTGACCGTCGATAGTGTGAGCGTGTTTCCGGCTGACGAGAGTGACCTGAGCCAGTAGTCCGCGCTGGTGGGTCCGTTCAGCAGTAACAGCTTCGCTCTTCGGCGATATGCAGCCACGCCCTTCGAAGTATCACTAATTTGTCCGAACCACAGGAGTTTATAGAGATTGGTCTGCTTTGATGTGTATGCGGCTTTCGACAGCGCTCAACGAATACAAACGGACTCGTCATGAGCGCTTTCCAGAGGAGCGCAGGACTGTTTCAGGCTCTTTCTCCGGGCACGGTGACCGACTCGTACACGTCGGCGAAGACGGCACGCTGAAGGACTACTCCGATTCGCTCTCCGGGCTCTCCGGTATTGACCGCTCCAGGCTCGGGGTTATGCTTGGGGACGAAACACGGTGGTTCAGTGACCTAGAAACGATCAGACAGCACTACTACCGCGAGACGCGGCTCGTCGAGACCGAATACGACGCGGGGTCGTTCACGGTCCACCAGTACGATCTGACGCTGGGCCGGGCCCACGTCACGCACGTCGCGATGCGCGGGGCGGTTCCACAGGACGCCAAGCTCGTGGCGTTCGTCACGCTGGCCCCCGACAGCAGCGACAGCGGCGTCGGCTCGCTGATTCACGAAGACGCCGGGCCAGACGACTCGCGCGTACTGGAGGTGTACCATCGGCGAGAGCACGATTACCTCGCCTCGTCGACCGGGCTGGACGCCGTCGCCGGACAGCGGCCGGAACGCCTCGCAGAGATACTCGACGGCAGCCCGATTGCGTTCCCGCGGTCGGAGCCAGTCGAGCGACGCGACCAGACCCGCCTCACCGGTGACTTCCTCGTGACCGCGCCGCTCGACCGGTCCGGTCGCAGCAAGGACACGACGCTCGTCAGCCAGCTTTCGAACCACGACGAGGTCGACCGGGAGACGGCACTCCTCGACCTCGCCGACTGTGTGAGAGAGCACACGACGTCTGACGATCTCCGGCAGGCCGGGCGGGAGCGAACGCGCATCGACGTGGCCGAATCGACGCCGCGGTCAGATTCGATACGGATGGACCTGCGGGTGCTTGACCTGCTGTCCTCGCCGACCGGCGGTCGCATCGCCGCCCCGGAGTTCGACCCGTTCTACTCGAACTCCGGCGGCTACGGCTACGTCTGGTTCCGCGACGACGCCTCGGTCTCCCGGCATCTGCTCGAAGCCGGCGACCGACTCGATATCGACACCGTCGAAATGTTGACCGAGAGCGCGGCGTTCCTCTGTGACAGCCAGCTTTCCGACGGGCGGTGGCCCCACCGCGTCTGGGCCGATACCGGGGCTATCGCGCCGGGCTGGGCCAACGCCAGAGTCGAGCACAACGCCGAATCACCGGAGTATCAGGCCGACCAGACTGCGACCGTCACCGCCTTCCTCGCGACGCTGCTGCGAACACACCGCGGCAAGATGGACGCCGAACTGACGGCGATGGTTCGGGAGACGATCGATGCGGCCGTCGACACGCTCATCGAAGACATCGCGGCCAACGACCTGCCCGAGCCGTGTCAGAACGTCTGGGAGGACTCGGTCGGCCAGTTCACGCACACCACTGCGACGTTCATCGAGGCCTTCGCCGCGGTGACCCGCGCCCCGATGCCCGAATCGGTCTGTGAGCAGAGTCTGGCGGCAGCCGACCGGTTGCTAGACGGGCTGGATACGCTCTGGGACAGTGATCTGGGCGTGTACGTGATGGGGCTGACAAACGGGACGCCGGACCACCGCATCGACGCCGCGGGGCTCCACCTCGCGGACGCGCTGCAGGAGTACGACAGCGTCGAGTCGACCACGCTTGCTGACCAGCACATCATCCGCCTGGCCGATCATGTGAGCACGACGCTCGATACACTCTTTCGGAACCCCACCGAGAGCCAGGTTGCGGGACTGGCCCGCTACGAGGGCGACCGCTGGCGGACCGGTCATCAGGACAGCGAGAAGGTCTGGACGGTTACGACGGCGATGGGGGCCCTCGCCGCCGCCCGCGTCGGCGATATGCTGAACGACCGCGACGGGAGCGGCGACGCCTACCTCGACCGCGCGAGCGACCTGTACGAACTGCTCGAGGACGACGGGCCGCTCACGACCGACGCCGGCTACCTCGCCGAACAGGCCTTCGACGACGGCGACCTCGACAGCGCGACGCCGCTTGGCTGGTCCCACGCGTTGCGGCTCCACGCGACGGCCCGGCTGGGTGAGCTAAACGCGCTCCCGACGACATCGGCGGGAACCGAGGGGCCGAGCGAGCGCCCGACCTGGACGACCGGGGAGAAGTACGGCGTCGGCACCGTCGCCGACCACGACGAACCGGACCCCTCGCGCGTCTGGTTCACGCTCACAGAGGGCGCGCTGACAGAGGCTCGCTACCCGCAGGTCGACCTGATGAACCTGCGGACGCTGGATTTTCTGGTCCGGTGTACGGACGAGACGGACTACGCCGTCCGGACCCATCGCGAGAACCGCCGGACCGACGACAGCGTCAGGCGACGCGTCGAACCGGTCGACGATGAGGCGCTCCTCTATCGCCACGTCTTCACCGAGACCGGCGACGGCCGGGGCCACGAGTGGACGCTGACCGTCGACTACGCGACCGACCCCGAGCACGACGCCATCGTCGCCGACGTGTCCTTCAGCGCCAAGGACGGCAAATCATACGACGTGTTCTCGGTCGCGGACATCGCGCTCACCAGCACGGTCACCGAGGACCGCGCCATCAGATACGGCCAGCCCGGGAGCTACCACCTCGTGGGCCGGAACCCTCGCGCCTACACCGATCAGACGGACAACGACTTGCTCGTCGACGAGAACGGCGACGCATACTCCATCGCCGTGGCGATGGCCGCGGCCGGGCGTTTCGACTGGGCCACCGTCGGCGCGGCCGGCAGCGACCACCTCGATGGGCTGTACTCCGACGGAGACCTCCCGAACCCGGTCGAATCCATCGACGGGACGAACCTCGTCCTCATCGGCCGGCTGGACTCGGGGACCAGAGTCAGCGACACGGTCGCGCTCGGCTTCGCGCGACAGGCTGACACCGCCGCCGCGCTGGGCGAAGCGACGGGGCGCTCGACCGCGGCTACGAGACGGTCAGCGCGGAGTACGCCGACAGCTGGGGTGACTTCCTTTCGGACAAGCAACTTCCGGAGTCGGTTGCCGACGACGAGGCACTGGCAAACCAGTACAGGACAGCGCTGATGACGCTGTTAGCGGTCGAGGACAAGACCTACCACGGGGCGTCTATTGCCTCGCCGTCCGTGCCGTGGGGCGAAGCCGTCCACGCCGAGGAGCCCAAGGGCTACGGCTACAACTTCGTCTGGTCACGTGACCTGTATCAGGTGTTTAGCGTGTTCGACGCCATCGGGTCGCTGGACATCGCAACGGACCAACTGGAGTACATCTACGAGTACCAACAGGACGACGCCGGCTTCATCCCGCAGAACACCTACGTCAACGGGACGACCCGCTGGGGCGGCGAGCAGATGGACAACATCTCGTTCCCGCAGGTGATGGCCTATCGCCTCGCCGAGAGCGGCGTCGACTTCGAGGATGTCGAGTACAGCTACGAGAACGTCCGGCGGTCGGCCGAGTACGTCGTCCGCCACGGCCCCGAGACCGCACAGGAGCGCTGGGAGGAGGAGGCCGGCTTCTCGCCGTCCTCGATTGCGGCCGAGATTGCCGGACTCGCGTGTGCGGCGAAGCTCGCGCTCGACACTGGCCACGAGGCCGACGCGCTTGTCTGGCTGTCGCTGGCCGACCAGTGGGCGAACAACGTCGAGGCCTGGACCGCGACCGAGACCGGGACCGAGCGCCACACTAACACGCCCTACTACACGCGGGTCACGCTCGATGGGAACCCCGAGATGGGGCACCTCCGGACACTCGCCAACGACGGCCCGACGCTTGACGAACGCAACATCATCGACGGCGGCTTCCTCGAACTTGTCCGGCTGGGCATCAAGCCCGACGACGACGAAACTATCCGGAACTCGCTCGTCGAAGTCGACGACACGATCAGCGTCGACACGGAGTACGCACCCGGGTTCTACCGGTACAACGGCGACGGCTACGGCGAACGCGGCCGGGACGACCAGGGCGCGCCGTGGACGGTCGAACACAAAGGGAAGGGCCGCCTCTGGCCGCTGCTCACCGGCGAGCGCGCCGAGTACGAACTCCACCGTGACGACCCGGACATCCCGCCGGAGAACGCCCTCCAGATGATGCAGGACGTGGCGAACTCGGGACGGATGATCGCCGAACAGATCTGGGACCGGGGCCACGCGACCGACTACGACTGGGAGTTCGCCGAAGGGACCGGCTCGGCGACGCCGCTGGCGTGGTCGATGGCCCAGTACGTGCGGCTGGCCCACGGCATCAGCGCCGGTGAACCGGTCGAAACGCCCGCGTTCGTCGACGACCGCTACCGCAAGCGGCGGGCCCACACGCCCGACCGCAGCCCCGCGCTCCGCGTCGACACGCAGTTCCGCGGGAACGAACTGGTCGTCTCCGGCGAGACGACCGGCGTCTGTGTCGTCGTCAAAACGCCCGCTGATATCACGTACATCCCCGTCGAGGAACGTGAGTTCGAGGTCGCAGTCGACGTCGACCCCGGTGAGAACCAGGTGATCGTCGCCGCCGCGGACGACGAGGATCTGGTCACCGCCGGGACAACCGTCTGGCAGCTCAACCTCTAGCCACTCCAACAAGTAGTTACCACTTTATAACTCGGGTCTGACTGTGGGATATGGACGCGATAGTTCTAGCTGGCGGCTACGCGACACGGCTGTGGCCGATCACCCGTCGTCGACCGAAGATGCTGCTCCCGGTCGGCGAGACGACGGTTATCGATGGAGTCCTGCAATCACTGGAAGCCGACGACCGAATCGAGACGACGTACCTGAGCACGAACGAGGCCTTCGCCGACGAGTTCGAGGCTCACATCGACGAGATGGGCTACGAGAAGGTCCAGCTCTCCGTCGAGAGTACGGCGGACGAAGACGAGAAGTTCGGCGTCGTCGGCGCGCTCGCGCAACTGATCGACCGCGAGGGCATCGACGACGACCTGTTTGTCATCGGCGGCGACAACCTCATCGGCTTCGACCCCTCGGAGTTTCTGGATTTCTTCGAGGAGCGCGACGGGCCGGCACTCGCCGCCTACGACGTGGGCTCACGGGAGAAAGCCAAGTCCTACGGGCTCGTCGAACTCGACGGCGAGCGCGTCGTCGACTTCCAGGAGAAGCCCGACAACCCCAAGAGCACGCTCGTCTCGATTGCCTGTTACGCCTTCCCGGCCGACTCGCTCCGCTTTGAGGAGTACCTCTCGGGCGACAACAACCCCGACGAACCGGGCTGGTACATCGACTGGCTGCAACAGCAGGAGCCGGTGTCCGCGTTCACGTTCGACGACGTCTGGTTCGACATCGGAACGCCCGACTCGTATTTCGAAACGGTCGAGTGGAAACTCGACGGCGGGTCGCTCATCCACCCCGACGCGACCGTCGAGAACTCCGAGATCGGTGACACCGTCCATGTGATGGCTGGGGCGGAAGTGACCGACAGCAGCCTCGACCGGTCCATCGTCTTCCCGGACGCCGAGGTCCACGACTGTGATATCGACGAAACGATTCTCGGCGAGAACGTCCACGTCGAGGGGTACAACATGTCCGGGTCGCTCATCATCAACCGCTGATGGCTCGCGGCGATGGGGCCACCGTTCGAGTGCAGGACGCGACACGATTCGCCGCCAGCCACCACACCGCTGGCGAAGGACTAAGTGACACAGCGCCGTTTACTCGCCGTACGCAAGCTACTTGACAACATGGCACAACCAGAAACGGAGCCAGTCACGTTCGAGATGACAATCGACGACGGCCGGACCAGAATCGACGTCTCGGGCGACCGCGACACGGCCGTCGTGGTCCGCTCGAAATCGGGCGAGAAGATATACCTGCCGCCGGAGGACTTCGACCGCCCCCCAGAGGACAGGCAGACACCGTACGACAGCCCCTACCAGTCGGCTGACGGGACCGCAGACAGCCCGTACCGGACCCAAACCGATACGACATCCGTAACGGGGCTGGAGCCGACCGCCGACGGCTACCTCATCGTTCACCCGGAACCGGTCACTGACGTTCGCTTCCTCCGGTAAGCGTTCGGTCGTCGTCAGGCTTCGTCGAGAACCTCGTGGTAGAACTCGACGTGTTCGTCGGCTACTTCCTCCCAGGTCCGAACATCGTAGTCGATGGGCGTCGACAGCGATAGAGCGCGCTCGATCCCTTCGGCGATAGAGTCCGAATCGGGTTCGACCTCGATGACGCAGTCCTCGTTCAACAGCTCCGCGGCCCCGCTCTCGCAGGCGACGACGCGCGTCCCGACCGATAGCGCTTCGACGATGGTGATGCCGAACGGCTCCGCCAGCGAGGGCGAGACGAACAGGTCCGCGCTGTTGTAGTAGTCCCCGAGTTCCGACTGGGGGAGATACCCCGGGAAGTAGACTCGGTCCTCGACGCCCAGCAGCTCCGCGAACCGTTCGAGCTGTTCAGTGAGATGCCCCGAGCCACCGAGAACTAGGCTCACGTCGTCCCGACCGAGCTTCGAGAGCGCGTACAGCAGGTACGACAGCCCTTTCTGGTCGGTGTGTCGGCCGACGAAAAACAGCATCTTCCCGTCGATACCGAGTTCCGCTTTGATGTCCCGGCCCGTCGGCTCCACCGACGAGAACCCGTTGTAGATGACCGTCGAGTCGGCGTCGTACTGCTCGCGTATCCGTCGCTGCGTGAACTCACTCACCGCGACGAGGTGGTCCGAGCGGTTGGCGACCCGCTGTTCCGTCTCGACTTCCCGCTGTGGCGGCGTCACGTTCCGGTCCGCCGACAGCGAGTGGAAGGTCGAGATCCATTCGACGTCGTGGGCCGATTTGGCTCGCGAACCGGGGTTGTAGCCGAACCAGTCGTTCGTGTGGATAATGTCGGCATCGGCCGCCTCGTCGGCGAACTCTCCAGCCAGCCGGCCGATGCGAGTGACGATGTCGCCGCTTCCCGTCGAGACGCCGTGGATGCCGTCGCGGTCCGGCGGCGCGTACTCCGCGGGCAACACCAACTCGAACTCGACGTCGTCTCTCGGTTCAAGCTGTTCGAACAGCTCCCCGATAGCGGTATCAAGCCCGCCGGTGATGTTGGGTGGGAACCCCCAGCCAAGCATCAGAACGTTCGGTGGCATCTCTGTAACTGGCTCTCTCACCATAGCATCAAATGGATACAATATATATGTTTGCGTGCGCCCTTCTCCGGCCCCGCAAGCAGACACGATGGCAGTCACCGACCCCGCCCATTGAAATGCCTGTCAGGGCAACAGGTGCGTATGCAATTCGAACGGCAGAGTGGCGTGTTTCTCCACCAAACGTCGCTCCCGGGGCCACACGGTATCGGCGACCTCGGTGCCGGCGCGCGGGCGTTCGTCGACTTTCTCGACCGGGCCGACCAGTCGCTGTGGCAGTTCTGTCCGCTCGGTCCCACGGCGAGCATCCACGGGAACTCCCCGTACCAGTCGTCGTCCGCCTTCGCCGGAAACCCGTTGCTCATCGACCTCCGCGACCTCGTCGACCGCGGCTATCTCACAGCGGACGAGGTCGACCCGCCCGAGGATTTCTCACAACAGCACGTCAAGTACGACCGCGTGACCGAGTTCAAGGAGCGCCGGCTCCGGACCGCGTACGAGCGCTTCGACGAGAGCGCAAGCGATGCGGACCAGCAGTCGTTCGCCGAGTTCTGCGAGCGCGAGGCCGGCTGGCTGGACGACTACGCGCTGTTCACGGCGCTGAAAGCCGAGTTCGACGATGCCGGCTGGATGGACTGGCCGGACGATATCAGAACGCGCGAGCCGGCGGCCGTGGAGCGATACCGGGACGAACTGGCCGACGATATTCGCTACCACAAGTTCGTCCAGTGGTGCTTCGACAGCCAGTGGCAGGCGCTGGCCGAGTACGCGGCCGAACGGGACATCGGCCTCGTCGGCGACCTCCCCATCTACGTCGGCCTCGACTCGGCGGACGTCTGGGCGTATCCAGAGGTGTTCCGACTCGACGACGACCACCACCCTGCAGAGGTGGCTGGCGTCCCGCCCAATCCCGGCGACGACGGCCAGCGGTGGGGGAACCCGGTGTACGACTGGGACGCCCTCCGTGCGAACGACTACGGCTGGTGGGTCGACCGGTTCGAGCGGCTGTTCGACCTCGTCGACATCGCCCGCATCGACCACTTCAAGGGCTTCGACGAGTTCTGGTCGATTCCGGCCGAGGCGGACGACCCGGCCGCCGGGCAGTGGCGGGACGGCCCCGGCGCGCACTTCTTCGAGACGGTCAGAGACCGGCTCGGCGAACTGCCGTTCTTCGTCGAGGATCTGGGCTTTCTCGACGAGAGCATCGTCGCGCTTCGGGACCGGTTCGGCTTCCCCGGCATGCGCGTGCCACAGTACGCCGACTGGTGCGAGGAGGGGCATATGTACCAGCCGATGCACTACCCGGAGTCGGCCGTCGGCTACACCTCGACCCACGATACGGACACTATCGTCGGCTACTACCGCGACCTCGCGGACCGGCAACGGGACTGCCTCCACTACAACCTCGGCACCGACGGAGACGAGATCAACTGGGACCTCATCGAGGCGGTGTGGAACTCGAACGCCGTCGTCGCGATGACGACCATGCAAGACCTGCTCGGCCTCGACAGCGACGCCCGGTTCAACGTCCCCGGCACGGCGACCGGGAACTGGCAGTGGCGGGTGACCGAAGACGCCATCAACGACGAGGTCGCCGAACGGCTCAGACAGGTCACCGACAGAACGATCCGCTGAGTACCTTCAGAACTGCAGGATACCGTCTTCCGTGACGACCGTATCGAGCAGGCGGGTCGGCGTCGCGTCGTAGCCCGGGTTCCCGATATCGAACCCCTCTGGCGGTTCGAGCATCACGTCAGAACCTTGCCGGAACGTGTTCCTGAAGGTGAAGCCGCTTCCGATGAACTTCGACGAGGTCCCGACGACGGTCACGGGGACGTCCATCTCGTTGGCCGTCGCGGCCAGTGGCAACGTCCCGATACGGTTGTACACCGTGTCGTCGATGAGGCAGTTCATGCCGACGAACACGCGGTCGGCCTCCGAGAGGTAGTGGCCCGCCGCACCGTCGACGATGAGCGTCACGTCGGCCCCGTCTCGGTCGGCCAACTGGCGGGCGGTTCGCCGGCCCAGGAAATGCGGCCGCGACTCTCTGGCGTACAGGTGGAACTCCTTGCCGTCGTCAAGCGCCGCCATGAGCGTCGCCATCACCGTCGAGGAGTTCTCGTGAGTCACCAGCACGTCGCCGTCGTCGATGAGCGTCGCCGCCCGCTCCGCCGCGCGGTCCTTGCTGGTCTCGATTTCCGTGACGACCTCGTCGATTGTGTCGAGCAATCGCTCCTTGGCCTCTGAGACGGAGTCGAGGTCGGCGTCTTTCAGGTCCGTGACGATACGCTGCTGTGTGGTGTACAGCGGCGCGTGCGAGCGGTTCGCCCGCTGGAGCGCACTACTGTTGCGCTCGACCACGCGGAGGAAGTCCTCGACCGTGTGGCACTCGCGGTCTGTTAGCTCGCGGAGCGCCTTCGCAGCTTTCACGGCGGCAATCGAGGAACTCTGTGTCTCCATCTCCTCGATCTGCCGCACGGTCTCGTTTATCATGAGTGTACGTGCGGTTGCCTCCCTTATAACGCTACAGCCGGCTGACAGCCCGTTCCCGCGGCTTGCAACGGGCCACGACGGGCGTGGTCACACCGACCCGACCACGTCCTCGTCGGTCGGTCCCTGACCGTCGAACTCGGCCACGAGCGCGTCCAACTGCGCCGGGTCGTCGACGCTCGGGAGCCTTCGGTCCGCAGTCCGACAGTCCGCATCGACGCCGATGCCGTCACAGACGAGGTCGGCCGTCGCCTCGGCCATCTGCCGGTAGGTGGTCAGTTTACCGCCGACGATGCTCGCCATGTTGTCGACGCCGTCGTCGGCATGGTCGAGCAGGAAGAAGCCACGCGAGATGCCGCGGCCGCCGCGCTCGTCCTCGTCTGGGGCGTACAACGGCCGGACGCCCCACCAGGTTCGGACCTCGGGGGCGTCTGCAACTGGCGGCAGCATCGCCGCACACTCTTCGATGCTCTCTTCGATTTCCCACTGCTCCGTCTCGTACTCGTCCGGGTCGCGGACGGGGACGCTCGTCGTTCCGAGGACAGCCTCGCGCTCGTGTGGCACGACGATGTCGCCGTCGTCGGGGTCCCGGCAGCGGTTGAGTACCGGCCCGAGGTCGTCGTACTCGACGGAGACCATCACGCCCCGCGTCGGTTGCATCTCGACGTCGAGGTCGGCCATCGCGGCGAACTGGCCCGCCCAGGCACCGGTCGCGTTGACGACGTAGTCGGCCTCGATAGTGTCGTTGATTGCCCCACCGACCCGCACGCCGGTCACCTGTCCGTCCTCGACGAGCACGTCCTCGACAGGTGCGTGCGGGTGTATCGCTGCGCCGTGGTCGCGAGCATCGGCGGCGTTCGCGGCGACCAGGCGCGACGGGTAGATGACGGCGTCAGGGACCTCGAACGCGCGCTCAACCTCCGCGGCGAGGTCGGGAACCCGCTCTTGGGCTGCATCGCTGTCCAGCGTCTCGACGGGGATGCCGATGTCCTCACAGGCCGCCCGTTTGGCCTCGAAGTAGTCGGGGTCGTCCCCGGCGAGTTGGACGAACAGGCCCCCGGTGTCACGGATGCAGGCCCCGGCGATTTCTTTGAGTATCCGGTTTTCGGTGATGCACTCCTCGGCACCGACCCGGTCTGCCTCGGCGTAGCGGGCACCGCTGTGCAGCAACCCGTGCGAACGTCCGGAGGTACCGCTTGTCAGCCCGTCACGCTCGACGAGCGTCACGTCGATGCCACGGAGTGCGAGGTCACGAGCGACGCCAGCGCCGGTCGCGCCACCACCGACGACGAGGACATCCGTCTCAATTGCCATGTGTCTGGTTAGGGTAGACGACGTAAGATTCCTCCGATACCGGGGGTTTCGACAACTGTGCGTCCAGTTTCACCCCCGGAAACTGACCGCGGCCGGTGGACACGAACCCGGTAAAGTGCTACCGGATCGAACGAGTGAGACACGGTTCCAGTAGCCGTTGTCGTCGGCTGTGTGACCGCGTAAATGGTGGCTGCTCCGTTTCTCCGTTGTCTCCCACTCGCAAGACCGGCCTCGATCAGATATCCTGCCCGGTCGGCCTGATCAGGAGTTCGTTCACGTCCACGCGGGCGGGCTGGCTCGTCGCGTACACGATGCCGCGAGCGATATCGTCGGGGTGGAGCATCGGAAGGTCCATCTCCGCGAACCGCTCAAGCACCTGCTCGTCCGGAACGTGTGTCGCGAGTTCCGTATCGACAGCACCCGGTTCGATAACCGTCGTCCGGATGCCCTGTGTCGTCACTTCCTGCCGGACTGCCTCGGTGAACGCGTTCACACCGAACTTTGTCGCGTTGTAGCCGCTCGAATCGGCCGAGGCCCGGCGTCCCGCGACGGAGGAGACGTTGACGATGTGGCCGCTCTCCTGCTCTTGCATGACCGGAAGCACTGCGTGGGTGAGGTTCATCAGTCCGAGCAGGTTCACCTCGACCATCTGCCGGAGGTTCGAGCGATCTGCCCGCTCCAGTGGTTCGAGGAGCATCACGCCGGCGTTGTTGACGAGGATGTCGATGCGACCGTACTCGTCGGTCGTCGCGTCGACCAGCGAGTCGATGTCGTCTTCGTCGGTCACGTCGGTCGGCACAACCAGCGCATCCCCGCCAGCCGACTCGATTCGGTCCGCCAGAGCCTCTAGCTCGTCAGCGCGGCGGGCCGCCAGCGCCACGCTCGCGCCCGCGTCGGCCAGCGCCTCCGCGGTTGCCTCACCGATTCCCGACGATGCGCCGGTTACAATCGCCACGTCGCCTGCAAGCCGCTGTGCGTCCTGATCGTCTGCTGCAGATTCGTCTGACATCGCTGTTTAGTCAGTGCGACAGCCACGAGCGTCCTTTGCTTACTGATAAGCCCATTTATATACTGGCTGCAACAGCGCAGTCGCACAGGCTGGCGGCTACTGTGCGAGCGCGTTCCGGAACTGGTCGGGGCCGACTGTCGAACTGATGAGTTGTTTTTCGGCTCGACGCAAGAGGTCAGAGGCCGCGGCGGCCGACACATCGAGCTTGTCGGCGAGTTCCGCCGTCGAACAGCGACGCGGCGAGTCGTAGTACCCCGAGGAGAGGGCGACGGACATCGCCCGATACTGCCTGTCCGTGAGTCCGAACTGGTCGCGTTCCCCGGGGTTCTCGGGGTCCGAAGCGATGTGCAGTAGTTCGAGCGGGATGTCGTTGACCGCACACCGGTCCCGTAGCGCACTGAACGCGTCGTAGTCGGAGAACACCTTCTGTTCCCGTATCCCGTCGCCGGTGACCGTCGCGTCCATCGCAACGCCCTCGAACTCCTCCGGGTCGTGTGACGCGATGAGATCCGGTGCGTTGTCGACGACCACCTTGTAGAACCAGCCATCGGCCGTCTGCCCGATATCCGCCGCGTCGGTGATCTGTGGCCGCGCGTCGAGTTCTCGCTCGAAGGCGTCGCGGGAGCCAGCGTCGACGCTAACTGTAAGCAGCAGTCGTCCGTCTTCGAGGCCGACGGCGTTCGAAATCGAGAGTTCGCCGCTCGGAATCGAGTCCGCCACACCGACCAGCGGAAGCGTCTCGTCCGCGAGGAGGATTTCAGCAACGATGGCCATAGCGTGCCATCGGAGTCGACGTATATAGTCGCCAGCATTGCGATTACAGGCGCACTGACAGCCCCGCTCCGGTTCGCAGCCGCTCAGTCAGAACTGGACGCTGTCTCACCACCCAGCAATCGCTGTAGCTGTTCGATTAACGAGCGGCTTGCGGGCTGCCCACGATACACCCGCACGGAATCGAAGCCCGCGTACCCGTGGTTCCCGGATTCGTCCCGCTCCCAGTACAGCCATGCTGTCTCCTCCCCACCATCGAAGCCCATTTCATCGACTGGGAATGTGAGAACGAGCGACGCCTGGCCGTCCGCAGCATCGTCGTCCGGTTCCCTGATCTCGCCATCCTCGACGGGACGCGCCCCCTCGCCGTCTTCCAGCGCGAGACGCGAGCCGAACCGATAGCGGACGGCCCGCTCCGTGGGGTCGAAGGTCTCGCTGTCCCCGTCGCTGTTGACGAACTCTGACTGCTCGACTGCGACGGTGATGGTGTCGTGTTCCGACAGGTCGATGAAGTTCTCCGCGTTCTCGGGCTGGACGTCGACCGTGATCTCGACCGGGAAGTGGGCCGCCGCGACGCCGCTCAGGCTCGGAACCGCGGCCGCGGTCACTGCTGTGCCAAGTGTTCCTTTGAGGAGCCGTCGTCGTGTGGTAGTTGCCGATTTTGTGCTATCGTTGCTCGTCGCTGACTCCTTTCCTTTCATCCACGTGAACTGATCCGCTGGCACAGTTATGATAATTCTGGTGCATATCTCGAAACACCGAGTTATGGGAGAGAGCGGACCCGAAAGCGGGATCATATCTCCTAATTAGTGGTTTTTTGATGTTATCAGACACCCCTATTGTGCTCGTATGCCTCTATGCTGACAGAGTGTTTTCATGGTCTGTACTCCAACTCACATTCTCCATATAGGGAGATTATATTTTAATTAAATTCCGCAAAACTAAGTCTACAACTTTAAGTACAATAGCTAGTTTAAAACTGCGTATGACCGCACAGGCTGGCACGGAGACCGCACCGGTGGTTCCCGCACCGACGCCACCGGACGCCGCCGACGCCTGGTACGCGCCGGACGTTCGTGAGCAAGACGAGGTGTATCCGGGCGTCGTCGTGACCGTCCGACGGGAACGCAGCGGGTTCCGGTACGATGTCCGTGATCCGGTACTTTCAGCGGCAGAGGCTGACGCACTGTCGACTGTCGAATCACACTTCGCAGGTGCGAACATCGAGCGACCGCGGACGCGTGAGGGGGCCGTCGAGCGGATGAACGGGGGGTTCGACGCGAAACACCGCCGGGTAATCGACCGACTGATCGACGCGTCGCCAGCGAGCCGCCGTCGAATCGAGTACCATGCGCTCTCGTCGCTGGCGTGTTTCGACGACCTGACCCCATACGCGCTGGATTCCCGCATCGACGTTGCTGACGTGACCGACGACGGCGTCGTCGTCCACACTGACGATTACGCTCCGGCGGAGACTGACCTTGGCCCGGACCCGGCGTATCTTAACCGGTTCGCGAGCGAGCGTGTCGAGCGCCACACCGTCCGTTTTCAGGGCTTCGAGATTCCGGTCGTCGTCTACCGCGAGCATCTCCTCGGTGCCGACCCGTTCACGACGAAGTACGCGGTTCGAGAGCCGGACCTGCTCCCCGGCGACGAGCAACTCATCGAGGTGTGCAAGGAGCGCGTCTGGGAAACCGGCGTCGACGGCGTCGTTCAGGACCGTGTCGAGTTCGTGCGGGAGCGTGCCCGCTCGCTCCTGGCCCGGCAGCTAACCGTCCGCAACACGACCGAGTGGGTCGACGCCGCCCGCTACCGGCTGCGGTCGGCGCTGGCCGAACTCGACCTGGCCGTGCCGCCGGTCGACCATCGGTTCGCCGACGACCGCCTCGACGACCTGCTGTACTACGTGCTTCGAGACCTCGTCGGCTACGGAAAGCTCACCGTTCCCATCCGGGACCACACGCTGGAAGACATCGAGGCGAACCGCGTCGACGAGCGCGTGAAGGTCCTCCCACGCGCCGATCTCGGCCACGACGGCCGGGTGCCGACCAACCTCGCCTTCGACTCCGAGGCGGCCTTCGTCAACGTCGTCACGCAACTGGCTGCCGACGACGGCGTCGAACTCAACGCCTCGAACCCGAGCGCGAAGGTCAACATCGACCCGGACGGGGACAGCCTCCACGACGCCGACGACACCATCCGCTGTGCAGTTGCCTTGCCGACTATTAGCGAAGGCGGTCCACACATCTCCATCCGGAAACAGTCGGGCGACGCGATGACGCCGGTCGATCTGGTCCAGCGGGACTCACTGCCGACGGAACTCGTCGCGCTGCTGTGGCTCCTGTACGAGTCTCACGGGGTCGTCCTCTTTTCGGGACCCACGGGAGCCGGCAAAACGACCCTTATGAACGCGCATATGCCGTTTATCCCGTATCGGGACCGTCCCATCAGTATCGACGAAGGGTCGCGTGAGGTTCGGATTCCCCACGAGACCGGCGTCTCGCTCACCACGAGAGACCACGAGCGGGACCACCGCCGCGTGACGATGGCCGACCTGATGACACAGTGCAATTACCTGAACCCCGATGTCGAGGTCATCGCGGAGATCAACACGGCCGCGTCGTTCGAAACCTTCGCTGAGACGTTGAATACGGGTCACGGTGTCCTCGGGACGACCCACGCCGACGATATCGAGTCGCTGGTCAATCGCGTCATCGAGAAGGGCTTGCCGACCTATCTGCTCAACGAGATCGACCTCGTCGTGTTCCCCCGCCACGTCGGCGGAGAGCGCTACGTCGGCGAAGTGGTCGAGTTCGTCGACGACCCATCGATGGTCGAGACCGGGACCGACCGGAGCGGCACGATACACAAGGACGGGACGACCATCCACTGGAACAGCGTCTGCTGGCGGCGACCGGACGGAAGCTTCGAACTCGCCTACGACCACCCGCAGTTCGGCGACGAGCAGCGGCAGGTCGACACCGGCATTCTCGACCGGCTTTCGGACCTCCGGGACGAACCGGTGTCGGCCGTCGAGGACGCGTTCCACCGCCGCCATCGCTACGTGCAGTATCTCGCCCAGGAGGAGGTGACCGACTTCGACGACCTGTTCGGCGTGCTGGCCGACTTAGAGACGAACGAGGCAGCGACCGTCGAGCGACTGCGGCGACAGGCCGGGACGCCCGACGACCCGCAACTGGAGGTCAGTACGGGTGACGACTGAGGGCGGCGGGACACTTGGCTTGCTCGACCGGGGTCTGTACGCTCTGTTCGCCCACCACGCCGAGGACGACCGGCACGCGAGCACCCGCGACCGCTACCGGGCCGCCTATCCAAGCGCCGGCTTCGGCGTCTACGTCGCCAGAGTGTACGGGCTGTCGTGGCTGGCACTCGTTGTGGGCGTTGTCGGAACCGCCACGGCAGCGATGCTCGTGCCGCCGGGGACCTTCGACTCGTTCGTCGCGGTGCTCCAGCAGAGCCTCCCGGTCATCAATCGGCTGGCGCTGCCGGAAGTCCCTCGACTTCTCGTGGCCACCGGCATCGGAACCGTCGCTGGACTCACGCTCAAGCGGGGCGTGTTCGTCGCCGGGAACCGGTATCTCTCGTGGGTGGCCAGCGCGCGGCGCGCGGACATCGCGGCCACGCTCCCTGGCGCAGTCCGATACCTCAGAGTGCTCGCCTCCGGAACCCACGACCGCCGCGAGATGCTCCGCGCCGTTGCCGAACAGGACGCATACGGCGAGACGGCGGTCGCCTTCCGGCGCGCACTCAATCAGGGCATTCTCACCGGCAGTCTCGACACCGGTATCGAACGAGTCGCTAGCGAAACCCCTTCACGGGACCTGCTTGCACCGTTTCTGCTGAAGTTCCGTGAACACGCGAACCAGAGCGCCGAGGCGCTTGAGGGGTACCTGGAGATGGAGGGCCGCTTGCTCTCCCACGAGCAGAGCCGGCAGCACGAGCGGGCGACCGGCTATCTCGAACTGCTTGCGGAGCTATTCGTCGTGTTGCTGGTGTTGCCGGCGCTCGTGGTGCTCATCGTCACCGTGATGGGTATTCTCGCGCCCGGCCTCTCTGAGCCCGTTGCGACGCCGCTGGGCGAGACGACTGTCCGTGCCATCGTCGTCTACGGGAGCGCGGCGTTCGTGATGGCTTCTGGGCTGCTGGCAGCCTTTGTCGTCGCTACGCTCCGACCACGGAACACGGCTGCCCCGAGTTACAGCCTCCCGGACGGTCCCGTGGCAATACTCACCTCGATCCCCTCGAACCCTGCGAGTGCACTCCTCGCCTGCGTCCCGCTGGGTGCCGGCGTCGCTGCTGGCCTCTGGTCGCTGGGCTACCGTCCGGTCAACGTCGCGCTTCTCTCGTATGCTACCATTGGCGTCCCCGTCGGCGTGGTGACGGTCCGCCGGGCCAGAGCGGACGACGCGAAAGACAGGGAGATTCAGGACTTCGTTCACGCCGTCGCCGGCCACGTCGCGCTGGGCCGCCCGTTTCCAGAGGCGGTCCGACGCGTCGCCGACGACGTGGAACTCGGTGCGCTCGCCAGCGATGTCCAGTCGCTCGCGTTCACACTGTCGCTGGGCGATAGCCCCGGCGACGCCGCGGCTGACCGCCGGGCCGCGGCGCTGGACCAGTTCGTCGACCGCGTCGGCACGCCGATGGCCGAACAGACCATCGGGCTGGTCGTCGGCGCACTGGATACGGGGAGTGACGCGGAGGACGTGTTCGAAACGCTCCAGACCGAAATCGGCCAGCTCTATCACCTCCGGAAATCCATCCGCTCAGCGCTGCTCGTCTACGTTGCGGTCGGCTGGACGACGGCGCTGCTCGTCATCGGGATCACCGTCGCCGTCAACGTCTACGTCCTCGATAGCTTCGCGCAACTGTCGTCGGTCTCGGGCGGCGCGAACATTGCCTTCGACCCGACCGCAATCAAACCCGTCCGGGAGCAACACCGGTTCTACGTCGTCACGCAGGCGACGATGCTGGCCTGTGGCTGGTTCGCCGGCACGGCGAGTCGCGGCGTCTACGAAGCGCTGTTACACTCCTCGGGGCTGGTACTCGTCGCCTACGTCGTTTTCGCGGGGGCTGGTCTGATTTGATTCCCGACACCGACGCTCAGTCACACGTCGTCGGCGTGGTGTTGCTGCTGGGACTGACCGTCGTCGCGCTCGGTGGACTGACGGCTGTCGTCGGGACCGTCGTCGACGGCCACACTGCGACTGCCGATGAGACCCGCGTCGCCAACACGTTCGAGACGACGTTCCGGCCGGTCGAGCAGACGGGCCACCAGACTGCTCGCGTCCGGTTTACTGCGGGGCGGCTGACCACTGCGGAGCGGGAACTCCGAGTCCTCAACGATTCGGGAGTTCAGCGGACGGTTCCCATCGACGCGATAGTGTACGACTCCGGCGACAGCCGCGTTCGGTTTCTCGGGGGCAGTGTCGTCCGCGGGACAGCGGGCAACGCCTGGCTCGAATCGGACCCGCCGGTGACGGCGACGCGGGACGACACGGCGGTCATCGTCGGTGCACCGCTCGTCAACGCCAGCGGCGGCACGGTGTCCGGAACGGGCGGCGTCTCCGCACATATCCGCCAGAACGTCAGCCACGAACGCGAACGGCTCCCGGCCGACAACTATAGCGTGGCTATCGAGACGGAGACGCCCCGTCCGTTTACCGAGTCCTTCCAGCGTGTCGGCGCAACCACGCGAGTCAGGGATATCGACGGCGACGGCGTTCAGAGCGTCGTGGCGACGTTCCCGGGCCGCCGGACGCTGTATCTGGTCCGCCACGATATGCGGACGGAGGTGGGGCATGGATAACCGTGCGCTCAGCACCGTCGTCGAGAAACTGCTGAGCATGGGACTGGTGCTGCTGTACATCGGACTAGTGACGACTACGCTGTACGGCGGCACTGTCCCAGCGTACCAATCCGCCGTTGGGGCGGAACTCGGCGACCGAACGCTCGCCGAAGCCACGGCCCGCGTCGAGCAGGCTATCCCGCCGGATGCTCGGGCCGTCTCGGCCACTGTTCGGGTTTCGCTGCCGGAGACCATCGACGGCGCAGGATACAGCATCCGGACTGACGGGGATGCTCTCGTCCTCGACCATCCCGACCCCGAAATCGGCGGCCGAACACAGCCATTGTTGCCCGACAGAGTCGATACCTTCGAAGGCGAGTGGCAGAGCGGCAGTCCGACCGTCGTCGCTGTCTCCGGAACACGGGGGAGCGTGACGGTGACACTGGAGGCGGAGCGATGACCCTGTCGAACCGTCGCTGTGACCATTCTACTCGCGCACAGACGTCGCTACCAGCGCTGGGCATCGCGCTTGTATTGCTGACCGTCGTCACCGGACTGGGTGTCGCCATGGCCGACACCGCGATTGCCGGCGCAGACAGGGCCCCCGACGAGCGTCGGGTCGCCGCCGCTATCGCTGACCGACTCGTCGCGGCGGGCGGTCCACTGGCCGCCCGGAGCAACGTCCTCAACAAATCTCGGGTGGACGACTTCGACCAGTCGGCGCTGGAGGGGAGCGCACCGCCGGCCGGTGAGTACGCGGTCAGCGTCGCGGTGGCTGACGAGGAGATCGCACGCAGCGGTACGGTTCACGGCGGCACGCGAATCAGCCGTCTCGTCGTAGTCAAGTCTCAGGAGCAACGCACCCTCACGCCTGATCTGGCAACGACCGACGCGGTGACGCTCCCTCGCCGGAGCGCGCAGGCCACAGTAACTATCGACCCGCCGGCCGCCACGACCGTCTGGACGGTCCGCGCTAACGACCGGGTCGTCCTGCATAACCGAAGCGGGCTGGACGGCAGCTACGAGGTCCCACTGGTCCCTTACGAGACGACGGAACTGCGCTTCCAGCGGGCCGGGCAACTCGAACCTGGGAACGTGACCGTCAGCTACGATGCCCCGCGGTCGACGAAGGAAACCCTGGTGGTGACCGTCGATGCGTAGAGCCCAGCTGCCGCTGTCGCTCGTGGAAGTTGCCTTCGGGACAGTACTGATTCTCGGCGTCGCGCTCGGGTTTGCCCTGGGGACGCCAGCGCCGGACCGACAGGGGCCACAGCTCGACGCCTACGCTTCCGATACGGCGGCGCTGCTGGCTAACGACCCGCCGCGACACAGCGGAGCGACGCGACTGCAGGAGATCGTGTCGAGTCCGACGGCGTTCGACCGCGAACGGGACGCGCTTTCGAACCGGGTCGCCCGTATCCTGCCCGACAACGTCCTCTTCCGGGTCGAAACACCGCACGGAGCGGTCGGAACACCGACGCCACAGGGCGTCAGCACTGGGACCGCAACTGTGCCGACGGGACACGGGAGTGTCCAAATCATCGTGTGGTACACATGACCCGGCGCGGACAGCTAGTCCTCGTTGCGGCCACGGTCATCGCTGTAGCGCTGGTCCCAATCGTGCTCGCCTCACTCCAACTGGGCTATCACGACGACGTTCGGGCGACGGCAGACTACGACGACGACCCGTCTGCTGACGCGCTTCGGGTGCTTGAGCGAGCCGTCGCGACGGAGAGCACGTCCATCCCGAGCCAGTACGCCTGGGCCGCGAACGATTCGGCAGTGACGGCCGTTCGGACGGGGTTGCAGCCTCGGCTCGACCGACTCCAGACCTCCCGAATCGAAGACGGTGTTCACTACAATATAACCTACAACGGCACTGCAACGCGGCAGTGGAAAGACGCGAACTGTCCGTCCGGGCCGGACCGCCAGTTCGGGGACTGCGTCGCCGACCGCGGCGTCGTCGCTCAGGACCGGGTCGGCCGCACGCACGTCCTCGCCGTCGGCTTCGACGTGACGACGACGACCGAACGCGGCGAAACCACCGTCACCGTGGTTCTGGAGACCAGCGGTCGGTCCTCGTGGTGAGAGTCCGGAACAAAAGCTGCACCCCTCGCCGCAAATCAGGAGACGGTCCGTAGCGTTCGTTACTCCGTCGCACCCGGCGTCTCGGTCCGAACCTGCGACCGGATCTGTTCGAACGTCGCTTGCGAGAGGATCCCGGTGACACTTTCGATTGAAAGGGTACCAATGAGGCCGGCTGGTGGGCCAGTGACCAACAGCGCACTCGCTTCGGGAACAGAATCGTCGACAGTGAGACCGAAGTCTGCTGTCGCACGCTCCTCGAAAGAACTGATTGCGTCTTCGCCAAGGTTCTCCTGTGCGGTACGGTATTCCGCCTGTGCCTCGCTTTGTGTGAGATTCCCTGCCTGGAGTTCAGATTGGATCTCCTGCTGTCGTTCCCGCAACTGTGTCTGGTCCGGTTCAACCACGACCGTCACGGTCGCGGAGTCCGCGTCCGCGCTCTGGCTCTGTGGCCCTGTACCCGTGTTCGTTCCGTCGCTGTCGCCTCCCTGAAGGGCGTTACAGCCGGCGAGCGACACTGTCGCGCTCGCTCCGGCGAGTTCCATGAATCGTCGGCGTGTGGACTCGAATTCCATTATCGACTAGCGCGGGTCTCGCGGTGTAACCCTTCTGGTAGCCGACCGCGGCTCACTCCACTGGGCTGCCCTCTCGAACACTGTGGCTTCGAGAGACGAAAGACAGTGGTGCCTGTGGTCCAATGACGAATCAATAGCGCGTATGCCGGGACTGGAGTCGGACGAGACGCTGGACGCGCCACGACAGGACGCGATTCCGACGCTTGAGAGCGATGTATCCGGCACAGTCGTCTGGCATCGCGAACACCTTCGGATTCGCGATCAGGCCGCGGTAGCGAGGGCTGCGTCGTCCGAGTATATGCTCCCGCTGTTCGTGTTCGACCCGGCGTTCTACGGCGCGGACGGCCTCGCCTGTGACAGCCGTATCCGCTTCCTGCACGACTGTCTGGCCGACCTCGCAGACCAGTACCACACTGTGACCGGCCGCGGGCTCACCTACGCCCACGGGGACCCGGTGGACGTGCTGGGGCGGTTCCGCGAGGCCGGCTGGGACATCGTGACGATGGCCGTTCCCACCGGACGCTACGGCCGGGAGCGGGACCGCCGCGTTCGGGAACAGTGTGGCGTCACATTCGTCGACGGCGACGGGCTGGTTCGGGACCGAGCGGAGACCCGCAACGGGTGGCAGGACGACGTGTCGGCGTGGTTCTCCGCCGACCAGTACGACTGGGACCCGAGTACGGTCACCTCTCGGAGCTTCGATAGCGGCATCGACATCAGCACGATTGAGGAACACTACGACCTCACGCCGTCGAAATCTGCGGTGCCGCGCGGCGGAACCGGGCCAGCACGCAAACGGCTGTCTGCGTTCGCCGAGCGGATCGACGACTACCCGGGGAACATCTCCGCGCCGACGGACGCGCGGGACGGGACCAGCGGGCTCTCGCCGTACCTCGCCTTCGGCTGTCTCTCCGTGCGGCAGGTCATCCAGTACATCGAGGCCCACGCGCCCGACGGCCGCGGGAAAGAGATGTTCGTCTCGCGGCTGTTCTGGAACAAACACTACGAACAGAAACTCGAAGACTGGCCCGGCTGGCTCGATACGGCGGTGAACCCGGTGTTCGAGGGGTTCAACACGGCACAGTATGACCCCGATCTGGTGGCCGCTTGGAAGCACGGACGGACCGGGTTCCCGATGGTCGACGCGTCGATGCGGTGTCTCAAGGAGACGGGCTGGCTCAACTTCCGGATGCGGGCGATGTGTGCCTCGGTCTACTACCACTTGCTCCAGCAGCCCTGGCGGATCGGCGCGGACTGGTTCTACCACCATCTCATCGACGCCTCGGCGGCGATCAACTACACACAGTGGCAATCACAATGTGGACTGATCGGCAAACCGACGCTCCGGCTGTACAATCCTCGAAAGCAGGTCCGTGACCAGGACCCGGACGGCGAGTTCATTCGTCGGTGGGTGCCCGAACTCGATTCGCTCCCCGACGAGTACCTCGACCGGCCCGAGGGGACGCCGGTCCACGTACAGGCGTCCTGTGGCGTCAGCATTGGCGAAGACTACCCGCACCCGGTCGTCGACTACGACGCGGCTAGACAGGCGTTCCGCAGGCGTTACGAGGAGGTCCGCGCTGACGCGGCCGACGCCCTGCAGGACTCGGCTATTGCGCGCCGTGCCTCCTTCTCCGGCGGCCGCGAAGCCGCTGCACGCATCGCCGCGGAACACGGGACGGATGCGTCGAACGGCGCGGAAGACGGCGGGACCCAAAGCACCCTCGGCTCGTTCGGCGACGAGTAGCTCCACAATTCGTTCAGTGTTGCCAAACGCCAAAGAGGCTAAGACGGTTGCCCACGCAGACGTATCCAATGGCGGAGGGTCCGGACGACACCGTTTTCGAGGACTGCCAGTTCCTTACTGGGTCACCACAGCGGTTCGCAGTACTGGCCCAGCTCCGGGAGCGTCCGGCACGGCCCACCGATCTGTGCGATGCGGTGGACGCGACTCGGACCACGATCCAGCGGATACTCGCGGGCTTCTCCGAGCGGCAGTGGGTCGTCAAACGGGACGGCGAGTACCGGCTCACGGTGACTGGACAGCGGGTGTTGGACCAGTACACGGCACTCATGAGCGAGATCGAACGGGCTCGGGCGGTCGGTCCGCTGGCAGCCCACCTCGGTTCCATCGCGGCGGATCTCCCGGCGGAGCTGTTAGACCCCGATTGTCTCACGACGAGTTCCGAACAGAACCCGCTGGCCGCGATTGATCGGTTCACGGACTGGCTGCACGAGGTCGACGGCGACGTTCGGGCCATCTCGCCGATCGTTACATCGGTGTTCAACGACGTCGCGGTGGACCTGCTCGAAACGGGGACGCGTATCGAGTTCATCATCGATCACAGCGTCCTCGAACGGTCAGCGTCGGACTTCGCAGACGCGCTGGAACGAGGCGTCGAACACGAGAACATCGACACGTACGTCCACGATACTCCGCTTGATATCGGCCTCGCACTGGACCGCTCGCGGGTCTGTCTGGCGGCCTACGACGATCGGAACAACGTCCGGGCAATAGCCGAATCCGACGCCACAGCGGTGTATAGCTGGGCTGAGACGGTGTTCGACCGATACAGAGCGCGGTCACAGCCGCTTGAATCGGTCCTGTCGGTGCAAGAAAACAAGCAATAATCCAGTCGCTCACGGATGGAATCCGGTGTGGAAGGGCCGAAGGGAGCACTGGTCGGCGCGCCAGCACTCACTGGAGGGCGGGATGGCGTATCCCCGGAGCATGGTATAGCCGGTGGGGGCCTATACTTATTCGCTGTAACTGTTTCGGGACACAACACATGTTACAGGGGCTGTAACAGCTTAGAACGTTCATGCTATTCTGATCCGACGTCCGGGTTCGTTTTGCGACAACAACGGGCTGTGTTTCTATACTTTCACCCAGAATGAAATAATAGCCGACAGTATAAGTATGTGGCAATCGTTGACAGAAGTATGTCTCCGCCTGGACGGGAGATTCAGTACACTGAATCGGACGTTATCGAGGTGTTCAGACACCGAAACGATTACGCGGAGCCACTCACGGCGTCGGAGGTGGCGGACAGACTCGGCTGTTCGCGACGGACTGCGCTGAACAAACTCCACGACCTCGAATCGGAGACAGATATCACGAGCAAGAAAGTCGGGGGCCGGTCGCGGGTGTGGTGGATCCCCGTGCGAGCGGATTGATGCGGATTGTTGTCGACTATTTCCCGATAGTACCGACTTCGGAGTCGACACAGATCGGTACATCGCTACAACTATGCGACGGTGCCGTCAGGCGGTTTACTCTTGGAGTGGGATTGGGGCCGTGTCACGACGGACACACTGAAGACCTGTAGCAAAGCAGACTGATCTCATGGCTGGCTGTATAGAACCCCACGCAAGCGGGACCATTCAGAACTCCCACTGCTGAGCACGTTCGCGGGCCTCCGAGCGCGCCTGCTGTTTGATGGCCTCGATTTTCTCGGCATCGTCGAGGAACGCTTCGACGGCACTCTGTTCGGTGGTTCCGTCCTCGGCTGCTGCCGCGTCGCCGTCGCCCATCGCTGGCAGCCGCTCGTCGGGAGCCGCCCGTCGCGTACTGTCGGCCAGCGCCGGGTCGCCGCCCAGCCGTTCGGCGGGCATCCCGGGTGGGACTCGGAGGTTGGCTGCTTCGTGTGCCGATTCGAGGTCAGCGGCGTCAAGCGTGTACAACGAGACGTGGTACGGCCCGGGAATGGCGAGGTCCGCGAGCGCCGGCGGACCGCCGCGGTCCGTGCCGGTGTGGTAGGCCAGCACCGGCACGCCGTCGGTGAACGTGATGACGCCCCGGCC